>NZ_LWFT01000961.1:0-41423 GCF_001635105.1 Oleiphilus sp. HI0079 | reverse complement strand
AAAAGCCCAATCGCGCAGCGTGACCCTCACGGGTCTTATCTATATAATACGCCGACTTTTTAGACACCATCTTATTCAGGATTACGATCATGGGTTTTAACTGCGGCATCGTCGGCCTTCCAAACGTCGGCAAATCAACGCTTTTTAATGCACTAACCAAAGCAGGCATTGGTGCCGAGAACTTCCCGTTCTGCACGATTGAGCCAAATGCGGGTGTTGTTGCGATGCCAGACCCTCGCCTGGATGCGCTTTCTTCAATCGTGCAACCTGAAAAGACGATTGCAACCACCATGGAGTTTGTCGATATTGCCGGCCTCGTCGAGGGCGCCTCTAAGGGAGAAGGTTTAGGCAACCAATTTTTGGCGAACATTCGAGAAACAGATGCGATTGCACACGTTGTACGCTGCTTCGAAGACGAGAATGTCGTGCACGTGTCGGCAAAAGTAAATCCACAAGCGGATGTTGATGTCATTAATACTGAACTGGCACTAGCAGACCTAGATACAGTCGAAAAAGCCGTTAAGCGCTACACACGCACCGCTAAAAGCGGAGACAAGGACGCTAAAAAGATTTTAGACTTTCTTGAAAATACGCTGCTTCCGCATTTGAACGAAGGCTTACCGGTTCGCGCTCTTGGATTAGATGAAGATCAATTAAAGATGATTCGTGAGCTATGCCTCCTCACCATCAAGCCAACGATGTATATCGCCAACGTTGACGAAGACGGGTTTGAAAACAACCCTCACCTCGACGCCGTGAACGAGATCGCAAAGAAGGAAGGCGCAATCGTTGTGCCGATTTGCAATAAGCTTGAAGCGGAAATTTCCGAACTTGAAGACGATGAGCGCGACGAGTTTCTCGCAGACCTTGGAATGGAAGAGCCCGGCCTAGACCGCGTTATACGCGCTGGCTATGAGCTACTCGGCCTTCAAACCTACTTCACTGCAGGCAAAAAAGAAGTGCGCGCCTGGACCATGAAAGAAGGCGATACAGCGCCTAAAGCTGCCGCGGTTATCCATACCGATTTTGAAAAAGGCTTCATACGCGCTGAAGTCGTCGCCTATGACGACTACATTCAATATAACGGAGAAAATGGCGCCAAAGAGGCTGGAAAATGGCGCCTTGAAGGCAAGGAATATATCGTTCAAGACGGCGATGTTATGCACTTCCGCTTCAATGTTTAAAGCCTAAAAATACACCAAAAAATTTTACGTATTTCTTATTGAGACAGGCTTGACATAGTAGGTCAAAAACAACAAAATACGCGCCTTCTTGAGTAGGCACTCTTTCTACTCGTTGGCTACATAGCTCAGTTGGTTAGAGCACATCACTCATAATGATGGGGTCCCTAGTTCGAATCTAGGTGTAGCCACCACTTCTTTCAAAGGCTTAGCCGATCTTCAGTGATCATTGCTAGGCCTTTTTTATTTGCTCGCAGTCAGCCCTCATTGTCAAAAATTTCTAACACTAAATAGCAGGCCCATAAGACTCGCTTACGCTCGAATAAAAAATAAACACTGGTATATCGCCCGCCCTATTCGAATGAACGCCCCAGCTATGCGACTAAGACGAAGCGCTCATGCAATCTAGCGCAGCTTTGGAGAAGTAAAAGCTCTCCAGTCGCCGCCTTAAAAATTGCTCGATTTGCCCATTTTCTTTTAAGGCTTCTAGTACCTTTGGCGCAAACACTTCTGCCTCACGCATCATGAGATCTGGAGTGACCATTAAGTCATCAAGCAAGGTTCCTAGCGGGCTTTCGCCGTAGACTTGAAAGAAGTAGTCAACCACTAGCTCGTAACTTTCTCTAAAGTAGGCAGAGCTTCGGAATGTCTTCCAAAATTCGTATCCTAAAACAACAAACTCTGACAGATCGATGCTATCCATACCTTGCTGAAACTCAGACATTGTCTTATCTTCCAACACATCCCATAACTCCATGGTCGATGTCTTGATGTCTTCTTCGGTCAAGGAGTTTTCAAGAAACGCTTTACTCTCCTTCAGGATAAAGACTAGGTTTTTTGCGATATAGTGACGTACATTTTCTTCGACGGCACCGTCTAGGTTTGGGGCTGTTTTATCAAGCATTTGCTTCCCAAACTTGAGCATGGATGCAACACCGGGAACCTTCTTGCTGAGCACATTTTCTTCGTAGATATAGCGGATAATGGCCTGGTAGAGCACTCCAGAAATCAGGTCTTTGTATACCGGCAGCTCAATAACATGGTTAATGCCGTTCTTTCTCTGCTCAGGTAATTCAAGCAACTTATCGACAAACTCTTCAAAGTGCGCCGTTGGTAAGATGTCGCGCAGAGGTGTACTTTTATGCATCTCAGAACTAAACAGCTGAGCGGCTGCATCGCCGGCTAGTTCAGCCACCGCACCCGGTATTTCATTATCCACAACATTCCGCGCAATCACCGATTTCACTTGGTCTGCGTCGACAAACGCGCTCAAGGGCATCTCGCGCGCAACGGACAGATGCAACTCAAGCTCTGGTTTTAACCATGCCAAAAAGGCTTCACGCTCAAACAAAGCCAGCTCATGCGCAAGATGCAGCTCCATTAGTGCTGCCGCTTGCGGGTGCTCTTCACGCACTTGTTGGTCTGCCTTTTTTACTTTGCTTTTTTTGGAGCCTGTCATAAAAACACCTTATCAACGTGATGACGCATAAACCGCACATTAAGCTCCAAATGCTGTTTTAAGTGATTTTGGAATAAACGCCGAAAGTACGCTTGTTTCCGGCGGAAGTGAATATCGACCAACTCGTTGCAAGACCGTTTTATATTGCTTGCCAAACGAACCGGTATTGTATGGTATCCCATATTCTTCGCAGAGTGCCTGCACTTTCGGCGCTATTTCAGGATATCGATGTGCGGGAATATCTGGAAACATATGATGCTCAATCTGATAGCTCAAATGTCCGCTCATGATGTGTAGCCATTTGCCACCGGTAAAATTACTAGAGCCCAATAGCTGACGGTAATACCATTGCCCGCGGCTTTCCGTTTCACAATCTTCCGCCCGAAACGTCTGCGCATCTTCAGTAAAGTGCCCACAAAATATAATCGTCGACGCCCATAAGTTCCGACCAAGATTCGCTAGCGCATTGCCCGCAATCACTTTTGGCGCAAATGGTCCCGCCAGCAAAGGGTAAGCAATATAATCCTTAGTCACTTGTTTTGCCGTTTTGTTAGCAAAGCGTTTTAGAAAAGGAATTTTGTCTTTAAGCTTCACCTCACCACTTTTGATGCGATCAAACTCGAGTTCGTGCAGCCCAACACCGTACTCATAAAAAGAACTCAGCACCCCATACTGGATAAACTGAACCAAGTGCCACGGCTTCCATGCGACGCCGTCATCTAGGCGGAGCACGGCATAGCCATAGTCACGATCTTTTCCGAGAATATTGGTATATGTGTGGTGCTCGAAATTATGGGTTTTTCGCCATGACTCCGCATCGCACACATTGTCCCAGTCATAGTTTTGGGCTTGCAATTCCGGATCATTGGTCCAGTCATACTGACCGTGCATCACATTATGTCCAATTTCCATGTTCTCCAGAATTTTGGACACAGACAACAAGCTGACACCCACCGACCAACTTAAGGGGTTTAGGCTAAAGTGAATCAATCCACGGCCGACCATCTCAGTTAAGCGCTGTTTGTGCATGATACCTTTAATGTAAGCAACATCCCGCTGGCCGAGATCGTCCACGACCTCTTGGCGAATCTCGTCCAAGCCGCGGCCAAATGCTTCGAAGTCATGCTCCATCATTAGCTTGTGCGGTTTCGTTTTCATATCCATAGTCACTCTCCTCAAGGTCGCAGCGCATGCGTTAAGCCTGTTTACTGGCGCCGGTTTAACGTAACTCTATGCTTTCACGACTCTCTTTTGCGATTAGATGTACCACGCACGCCTTTTTAGATTCGGCCGAGCATGGTCGTTTTCTCAATTTTTCGTCAGCGGTCAAGCCCGCGCCGCTTACCAGTTTTCAATGGCGACATCACCCACAGGAATGGAAATACAGGCTTGGATCTGGGTCTGCTCTTCTGAAACAAGCTCTCCTGTCAGTGCGTTGACGACCTGACCAGACGACTTCGTACACTTGCACTCGTGACAAACACCCATACGGCAACCAAATTTCGGTTTTAGTCCAGCCTCTTCAGCGATTTCCAACAGCGTTTTCTCACCGCTAGCGTTTAAGGTCTGCTGCGTTTTCGACAACGTCACATTGACCTCGTTACGCCCTGACATGCTTCGCAATTGAGCAAGGTTCGCCAACGTGTCCTGTTTCCTTGGCACACCAAAGGATTCACTCTTAATGGCCGCAATATCAACACCAAGCGCTTTTGACGCCGCTCTGACTGTCGACATGAAGCCTTCAGCTCCGCAGGTATATACAGCTCGGTTTGCGAGGTCGGGGCAATAGTCAACCAGACACTGCTGATTGAGGTGGCCCGACGCTTCAGTCGCAAAATGTGTGATCATGACAAAATCAGGATACGCTGCTTTTAACTCCATCAGACGCTGCTCAAAAATCACATCATCCTTACTACGCGCAGCATAGATAAGCGTTGCCTTGTTTAAGGTGGAGCTCTGAGCCATGGATTCGATCATCGCCATAATCGGTGTAATACCGCTTCCTGCGGCGACAAATACTGGAGCAACGGCATTTTCGATTGCTGTTTCTTCAGAGTTGATGATTGGGTCCATGATGAATGAACCTTGCGCCTCGCTGATGTGCAATAAGCCATCTAGCTCCAGATGATCCGCTAAATAGTTAGAAACAATACCGCCCTCGACACGCTTTACCGTAATGCTGATCAGGGATTGCTCTTCAAACATCCGTACCGATGACGAAATCGAGTAATTTCGACGATACCGCACACCCGCAATATCGACCTCAATCGCCACATATTGCCCTGGCACAAAGGCTTGCCAATGTATCGATGGACGCAAAACAAAGGTGGTCGTGTCATGCGTCTCATGTCTCGTCGAGACCAACTCCGCTGCCATGCGTTTTGTTGCGAACAAAGGCTCGAACTCGGTCATGAAAAAATCGACAGGCGCACTTAATGCCAATGGCGACATTTTTGACGCCCAACGGTACATAGCGGCCGATAGGTGAGTGAAGTTAGTTTGGTGTAGCGCGCCCATAAGAAGCTCCCGAATACTTTGGTGTACATATGTTCACCAAAGTACAGCAGGACATCTTTTCAGTCAACACTTGTACACTCAAATTTCATAATCAAATCTTATTCCACAGCAAAGAGACCACTTACAAAACAGCCTTTAGATAGGATAAGCTCCTGAAAAAGAGCGGTATTCTTGATGCAGACGCACGCAAAAACTCATGAAATAACAGTGCACAGGTGAACACTAAAGATGCTAAACTTTTGTATCTTTTATTCATTAAGCGGAATGCATGCAAACAAGAGACGAAAAAAAAGCACAAACACGCAAGTCACTAATGGATGCGGCGCTCAACTTAACGGGCAATGGCCGTAACTTTGCAAGCATTAGCCTTCGAGAGGTCGCTAAGAACGCTGGGGTTGTGCCTACCTCCTTTTATCGTCACTTTACCGATATGGAAGAGCTCGGTTTAAATATCATTGACGATTTAGGGCTGCTGCTACGCAAGCTCATGCGTCAGGCAAGACAGAACGAAGGGTATTTTGATGCACGCGCTCGAAACTCAGTTGAGTTCTATTCAAGGTATGTGTGCTCTCATAAAAACTACTTTTATTTTATGGAGCAAGTTAAAACAGGCGGAACACCCACATTAAGAAAGGCAATCCGTAAGGAGCTCAATTACTTTGCCAATGAGCTCGCATCAGACACACGGCCTTTAAAAGAGTTTTCTAATGCGAGCGATGCTGACTTAATGATCATCTGCCAGCTCATCGTCGATACAGTGTTCGAGAACACCATCGACTTACTCGACCAAGCCGAAGAAGATCCCGCTTATATCGATACCTATACAGAACAAACACTAAAAAAATTACGCCTAATCTGGCTTGGCGCCATGCACTGGCAAAGCAAATAAATGATCGACTTAAGACGAGTTGCTTTCTGACTTCAGCAGTCGGATACCAGCAGGCTCGATCTGGATCAGCTTGTTTTTGTACATGTTACCAATCGTCATTTTATATGACTTCTTACTCACCCCAAATGCCTCAGCGATCGCTTCGGGCGAGCTTTTATCGGACAGGCCGAGAAACCCATTATTCTCCTGCAGGGCTCGTAATACCCGCTTACTTAGATCATCTACTTTCGCAAAACCTGGCGCCTGCAAACTCAAATCTACTTTGCCATCCTCGCGAACGCGCTTAATGTAGCCCTTAATGTTTTGACCGATTCGAAGCGGCTTAACGACATCACTGTAAAATAGTAAGCCCCAAAACTGATGATCGATCACGCAGGCATATCCCAAGTCGGTTTTCTCCGAGACCACCAAATCCACAGCTTGACCCGGCTTATAACCTAGAGGCTCTTTTTCAATGAACTTATTCAGATGAGCCGACGCGAGTATGCGTTTACCCTCATCATCAACATGAAGATATACAAGATAGGATCGCCCAACTTCCATTGGCGCGGCCTGCTGATTAAAAGGAACGAGCAAGTCCTTGGGTAATCCCCAGTCTAAAAACGCACCCACGCTATTGACCTGCAACACCTTCAAAAAGGCGACCTCACCCACCTGCGCTAGAGGCTTACTCGTTGTGGCAATCAAACGATCTTTTGAGTCTAGGTAAATAAACACAACAAGATTGTCACCGACCTGACATTGCATTGGCACCTGACTCTTAGGCAACAAAACCGTGCCCATCCATGCGGCATCAAGATAAACACCATGGTCTTCCAATTTGCTGACTGTAAGACGGTTAAAGCGCCCAAGATAGGCCATGACAACTCCAAAAAAATGATCGCCGGCAATGACGTCACTGCAAGCCAAATAAAGTATGCTCAATTGTAAAGCAATTGAGCATTTAAAGAAGGCTGGTCGATTTAGTTCATCCAATATTTAGGGGATATAACGACTTAATGACGATATAGTGGCGGTATAGTGGTGATTGCATCGCTTACATCTGCCATGTTGATTTGCTATCTTGCTAGAAGAATCCCTTCGATACTCTTCACCGACAGGACGCTCATGGCAGGCACCAGCTTATTCGCACTCATCGACGACATCGCGACCGTATTAGACGATATCGCCTTGATGACCAAAGTCGCTGCAAAGAAAACCGCAGGAGTGCTCGGTGACGATCTTGCACTCAATGCCCAGCAGGTTAGTGGAGTAAAGGCAGACAGAGAGCTCCCCGTTGTCTGGGCCGTCGCCAAAGGTTCTTTCAAGAACAAGCTGATATTAGTGCCGACCGCCCTCGCCTTGAGCGCGTTAGTTCCTCAGCTGATCACGCCTCTGTTAATCATTGGAGGACTTTACCTTTGCTTTGAGGGCTTTGAGAAGATCTGGCATCACCTGATGCACACAAACGACCAACAAGCCAAAAAAGAACAGCTAAGAGAGGCGCTCACTGATCCGACGATTAACATGGCAGACTTTGAGCGCGACAAAATCAAGGGAGCGATACGAACCGACTTTATTCTCTCTGCCGAAATCATCGTTATTGCCCTTGGTACAGTTGCGAGCGAAACGTTTGCGAAACAAGCAAGTGTTGTTTGCCTTATTGCGATCGCGATGACCATCGGCGTGTACGGCTTGGTGGCCGCAATTGTGAAGCTCGACGATGTAGGGCTTTACCTAAAGTCTAACCTGAAAAACACGGTGATTAGCCGAGCGAAACGTGCTTTTGGCAATGCAATACTCTGGTTTTGCCCTTGGCTCATGAAATCACTAAGCCTATTCGGAACGCTTGCGATGTTTCTCGTAGGAGGAGGTATCATTGCGCACGGTTTGCCCTTTGTGCATCATCTATCAGAACACATTATTTCATTTATCGGTTACCCGACTCTCAGCGGCCTGGTACTTAACTTATTCGTCGGACTACTCAGCGGCGCAGCGTGTTTACTCGCCTTAAATGGGGTAAAGTCATGCAAAAAACACTCGTGAGCGCAAGCCATTGAGTGTGCGGATTTTTACGCACTTGATTCATTCGTCGTTATGGCGAGACAGCGAAGGTTGGCCACGTCGATACAGGCAAACACGCGCAGTCGCATTGAGATTAACCGAGCCACCTCAAAAAAGGACAGATCGTGTTAGAAATATACGCAGGCGAGCGCGCTCGAACAGCCATTGCAAAGAATGGCTTTCATGCGGATTTATTCACCTCTTTATTAGGCGCATCGGGCGGACCGAAATGGTTTAGTTTGTACGGATTGGACAAGTACTTGTTTGGCGAGTTCTTTAAAGAACGAGAGACAGAACTCAACTTAATTGGCTCCAGTGCAGGCGCGTTTAGAGCCGCCTGTTTTGCGCAAAAAGATCCTATCGCTGCCATCGAGAGGTTCGCGAAAAGCTATTCAGAAACGGTTTATCCCGAAAAACCAAAACCGCGCGACATCACGGATAAAGCAGAACTATTGCTGCAAGAAGTTCTTGCGGAAAACGGTGTAGACGAGATCGTAAATAACCGAATATTTAAAGCACATTTTATCGTCGCAAAAGCCAATGGGCTTGTTCAGTACGAGAACAAGTTTTTGCAAGGCTTAGGGCTCGCAAAAAGTTACATCGGCAACAGGCTAGATAGAAAACACCTTAAAAATCAGTATGAACGGTTTATATTTCATACGCCGAGTAGCGCCCTAGTTTTAGACGATCCGGATGGCATACCAACTCGCCATGTGCGCCTATCAAAAGAAAACCTGATGCCTGCCCTGCTCGCTTCGGGGTCGATTCCCATGGTGATGGCAGGAATCAAAAACATCCCCGGAGCACCTTTGGGAATGTATCGAGATGGTGGCGTGATTGACTATCATTTTGACGTAGACATTAAGAACCAGGGCTTGACGCTTTATCCACACTTTGGACCAATACCTAAACCTGGCTGGTTTGATAAAAGCTCCAAGCGTGTGGCACGAAACGCTCACTACGACAGGACGGTGATCATTTGCCCATCAAGCGAATTCGTAGCGTCATTACCCTACGGGAAGATTCCCGACAGAACCGATTTTGTGGAGTTGGATGCCCAGACTCGCATGACCTACTGGAGGAAAGTACTTTCAGAGACTGAGCGGTTGGCCGAACAATTTGCGCAGCTCGTAGAGGAAGGGGAAGTCGCTGGCTTCATCAAGCCGCTTCCCTTTTAGCGCTTGTGCGCTTGCATGTGGCCAGAAATAAATGATCGCCACTCGGTGAGGCATATTAGCAAAAGCTCGCGGCTAGCCCTCTGAAAATACCACCTAGACCAGCTTAAAGCTGCTCTAGGATCGTTTCAGCGCCGCTCACCTCGTACTGCATCGGCTCATCTACATTCAACGCACTAACAACCCCGTCATCAACAACCATAGAGTAGCGTTGAGACCGCAGCCCTCCAAACGCACCTGTGTCGACAGCCATACCGATCGCCTTTGCAAACGCCCCATCGCCATCAGCAAGCATGACAAGATGTTCAGCATTCGCGCTATCTCCCCAAGCCTTCATAACAAACGCGTCGTTTACGGAGGTACAAATAATGGCATCGACACCTTGCCCTTTGATTGCATCAGCATGAACAACATAGCTCGGCAAGTGAGCCGCGGAACATGTCGGTGTAAATGCTCCAGGCACGGCAAACAGAACGACTTTTTTCCCGGAAAACAACGCTTCTGTCGTTGGGCTTTGCATCCCATCTTCAGCCAAGTATTGAAAGGTATGTGCTGGTATTTTATCGCCTACTTTTAACATCAATAAAAATCCTTATTTAAGAGCGCCCTGCGGCGTAAAAATGAAAATGGTTTTCACCAGATCCGATATCTAACATTACCAGTTAATCAAAACACACTCTTTTGAGCGGTTATAAACGGGGATTTCACCCGTTGTATTCAATACCCTGTTGTTGGATGACAGCTCATGCAGGATCAAGCCTTTTGCAGCTCGTCTTTCTTTACGACAATCCATAACAAAAGGATCTTCTCTGCAACAAGCTCCTTCAAACGAAAAAGCACTTTAACCGCGATCAGGCACGAAAAATACGACAATCGCGCGTGAAATTCAGATATTCGTTACACTAACCTCGCTATGGCCTTAAAAAGCCATTAAGGGTTTAATGAGCGTGTTGCCTGCATAGTATTAAGCGAGGTGAATGACGAGTCTCGAATGCGGCAACATTGACGTGCACATTACCCCCTTACAATGGCGATATTCGCCGATTATAAAGATAAGAAAAAAGGAGTGTCTTTTGACTATTATGGTTCCTACTTGTTTTCGGACAGTAACACGCATTCTATTTTTCTTAGTCTCATCAATTGCCTTACTGTCTCTTAGCTTACCGTTAATTGCTGACAGCAATGCTGAGAAGAGAGCTGGAGAGACCGAACAATTCATACAAGAAATCGAACAACTCCCAATCGGCCGAGAGGCGCTCCTGCTTGAACAAGACGATATCGCAGAGCTGTTAAGCCGGAACATAAGCCTATTAAAAAAAGAGCTTGGGGCACTTGAACGCCTAGTGCAAAGCGAAAAATCACAGCGCAATAGCAACTCACACTGGCAGGCCATATCAAAACAAAAAGATCTAGTGAATCGACTCAGCTTGAGCAAGGCGAGCTTACTAAAACTCAGTCAGAATGAAGTCCGAGAGAAATACACCGCTTACGGTAGAGATGCCGTTCAACTCGTAAAGCTAGAAGCCAAGATCATCAAGATAGAAAGTCTCATTTGGTTGAATAGAGAAATCAGACTGTTTTCGAATTTTAGTGACACTATCGGCAAGGTTCTTATTGGACTAATCATTTCAATACTGAAGCTCATCGCGGCGGCATACATTTTAACGCTATGGCTACGCAATGTTCCTCGCTTTTTCCACCTAAGCAGCCAGCGAGAGTTGGATGATAACTGGCGAACCATCAAAAAACTCTCTCCTTACTTAGAGAAGATCGCGGCTCCACTTGGATGGTTCCTCTTCTTGAGTTTATTGATATCTCTACTGCAAGATTTGATGCTGTTAGACGCAATCAAATATGCGCAACCTGCTGTAACCGGCTGCATCATCGCGATTGCTTCATATCGACTTTGCGCAACATGGTTAGATATCCATGGCAGCGACGATCAAAATGCAAGAAAACAGCTGAACAAAAAATCATTGTTTATGCTTATTCGCATCACCGCATTAACGTATGTCGTATTGAAAACAATTAGCTTTAGCCTTTATGAAGGCGCAATTTATTACTGGTCTCAGCAATTGATGATTGTTTTTATCTTCATCGAGATCATCCGAGTCATTCGGTTATGGCGCCCTTTTGTCTTTGAAGGTGCATCCAACCTTCCATCGGTTCCTAGTTATGTAGCATGGTCTCTTACTCAGAAAGAGCATCTACTTATTTCTCCAATTGCGTCCGTCCTGTGCATGATTCACCTCAGCATACTTCGAGCTCAAACAATACTATTCACGCACCTATCCAAGTATGATTTTTTCAAACAAATCATCGCCTACTTTTTCAGTATTGAAGTCATCAAGCAAACAATCGAGGAGCGCCAAAAGCACAATCTCGCGAAAATGAATCAGGAGGAGACGTTTAAGTTCGTACTTCCTGGACAAGCCGACAGCTATCTCATTGAATCCTACGGACAACAGCAGTTGGATGATCTATGCAGCCACGTACTAAAACCTGTTCCCGCCATGACTGTAGTTACGTGTGAGCGGGGTTGTGGCATGACGACATTTTTAAGGCGCTTGGTGGTCAGATCGTCAAATAAACAATCCCTCTACATCGATTGTCCACACGGTGGGCTTACAGAACTCATCAAGCAACTAAGCCTAGAGATCGGCTTAAGTGAAGATAGTAGCGAAGGCGAGTTCGTCCAAGCGCTAAGAAAAGCAGAAAGCCGATATCTTTTCTGCATCGACAACTCTCAGCGTCTAGTCAGCCCAAAAGTGAATGGCATCAGCAGCCTCATAAAGTTCATCAATATTATACGACGCGGACGCGGCAATCATGGCGTGGTGTTGGGCTTAGAGCAATCTGCATGGCGCTTTGTCGAGCGCGCTAGAGGGGAAAGATTAATTCTAGATCGAATGCTTCGCTTGCCGCGATGGACAGAAGAACAATTAACAGAGCTCATGAAGTCGCGTATCAATACCGATGAACAATATGCGATCCACTTCGACGACTTAAAAATACCAAAGCAATGGGATGATCAAGAACTTGATGAAGTCGCAAAAGCGCAAAATGGCTTTTTCCGAATCTTATGGAACTATTCAGACGGCAACCCAAGTGTCGCGTTACGTTTTTTCCGGATGTCTTTATTTAAAGATATAGAAAAAAAGCGCGTTGTTGCTCGAATATTCAAAGCACCAGAAGACAAAGGATTAGAGCTACTTCCAAAACCTATGCTCGCCGTGCTGCGCGCCATTGTGCAACTAGAGCTTGCGTCGGCGGAGGAGCTCTCAGAATGCACCCAACTTAGCTACATCGAAGTACTCAATACTCTGCGTTTTTTTCAGAACAGAGGGTTTATTACAATGATTGATGATAAAGCAAAAATCTCAGATCACTGGTATCGCTTTGTAACGAACACCTTGCACAACCAGCACCTTTTAGTGAAGTAATGGCCTACATATGCGGAATTCTAAAATGATAAGTTCAAATAAGCGCAGTCCATTATATTGTGGGTGTGCAGCTAAACATTTTCTAATCACTCTTTTCGGCTTACTCTTTTGTTCTCAAGCTCTCGCCGAACCAACAGCCGATCTTAATGTGATACAGAACCTTTCCGGCCTGATACGCTGGTCAGGCCTATTATTATCCGTTTTAGTTGTTGGCGTTGCTTGGGCATTGCTACGTTTCACTCAAAACCTTGTTGATTCAATTGGCAGCCAATTGGCTCAGCGCCGTATGCTCGCACAAAAACTTCAGTCGTTTTTCCAGTTTTTTGTCTACGTCGCAACCTCGATCATCGTTTTCATGCTCAGCTTCCATGTCGATGATCGCGTGCTTGCAGTGATCGGTGGAACACTGGCAGTCTCAGTCGGTTTTGCGATGAAAGATCTTGCAGCATCTTTTATTGCTGGGCTAACAGTAATGGTAGACCGCCCATTTCAGGTGGGCGATCGCGTTACGTTTGAAGAGCACTATGGAGATATCGTTAAAATTGGTTTGCGCTCAGTACGAATGCAGACCCTAACGGATGACATGATCACCATACCAAATAGCAAGTTCTTAAGCGATGTAGTGACAAGCGGGAACTTCGGCGAGTTGGATATGCAAATCAACATTCCTTTTTATATCGGTCTTGATCAAGACATTCTTCTCGCGCGCGATATCATCCAAGAAGCGGCTGCTTCAAGCCGCTACATTCATCTACCTAAGCCGATCGTTGTATTAGTAAAACAGCACATTGAAGACACCTACTTCGCCCTGCAGTTGACCCTTAAAGCCTACGTGCTAGATACGCAATACGAGAAGTTATTTGAGACAGATGTCACTCTAAGAGTAATGAGCGAGTTCAAAAAGCAAGGAATTTTGCCGCCGGTCATTCGCAATTCGGTGTTGATGAGTCAAGCGGCTGTAAAAACAGAGCCGACGTAAGTATCACAATGATTGGCACCTCGGTCTCACGTGCCAATCATACGCAGAGCCATGACACTTCATCTGGCTAGTCGAATAGATGTTAGGTCTTGATACGCTCGACGTCGCTGAAAACGCCTTTCTATGCAAATAGCATGGCATACCAACTCATCATAAACTCTTAGTTCACACCTTACTCGAACCCTTCACTTTTTCTCTAAGAGATTGCATCATCACGTAGAATGCCGGAATCAACAGTGTACCCACAACCGTCGCCACCGACATACCTCCAAATACGGTATAGCCAATAGAGTGGCGACTTGCAGCACCTGCGCCCACCGCAAAGATAAGCGGCAGAATACCCAAAACAAAAGACAAAGCCGTCATTAGTACGGCTCTAAATCGCATTCGCGCTGCGGTTTCTGCCGACTCAATAATGCTCTGCCCTGCCTTCTCGCGCTGCTCCTTAGCAAACTCAACAATCAGAATCGCATTCTTGGTCGCGAGACCAATCAACAACACCAGTCCGACTTGAGCGTACAAGTCGAGAGGGTTATTGATCGCAAGCAGCATCACGCCTGCCCCTAAGATGGCGATAGGCACCGAGAAAATAACGGAAATAGGAATACTCCAGCTCTCGTACTGAGCAACAAGGAACAAGTAAACGAATATAATCGCCAAACTAAACAGCAAGGGCGCCAAATTACCTGCCAGAATTTGCTGATACGCCATACCCGTCCATTGCGCTTCGTAGCCATCAGGCAAGCTCGTCTTGGCCACTTCGACAGCCGCCGCCATTGCGTCTCCCGAGCTCACACCAGGGGCGGGAATAATATTCACGGTGACGGAGTTTGAGGTGTTATAGCGGTACGTAACATCAGGCCCCAATATCGGCTTGGTTTGAACCAGCGTACTTAACGGAATCATTTCTCCACCAGAGGAGCGCACGTGCAGCTTGGAAAGGTCTGATTCGTCATTTCGGTACTGCGCCTCGGCCTGCATCATCACACGATACACCTGACCAAACTTATTAAAGTCATTCACATAGAGAGAACCAAGTTGGGTCTGAAGCGTCATAAAAATTTCTGAAAGCGGGATACCTAGGTTCTTCGCCTTCACTCTGTCGACATCTACGTATAGCTGCGGAATATCAGCCGAGAAAGTACTGAAAGCAAAGGCAATTTCTGGGCGCGCATTCGCGGCGAGAATAAAACCGCCCATGGCCGAGGCAAGTGATGCCGAGTCTCTTCCCTGTAAGTCCGTAAGCACCATCTCCAAGCCGCTAGTACCGCCAAGTCCTGGAATGGCGGGCGTAGAGAAAGCTCGAACGTTCGCACTGGAGATGGCACTCAATTTAGCTTGCACACTATTCACAATCGCGGCCTGATGCAGAGCGGGATCCTTACGATCATCCCAAGGATCAAGCGTAACGATCGCCAAACCGGCATTCGATGAAACGGCGCCTGAAATCAAGCTAAATCCGCTGATGGTCATCACGTCACTCACACCCGCCTCTTCGTTGACGATGTCCGTCACCTGCTTCATCACTTCACCCGTTCGAAGCAAAGCCGCTCCCGCAGGAAGCTGAATATCAACCATAAATGCGCCCTTATCCTCATTCGGGACAAAGCCTTTTGGAAGCACGGTGAACACGCCACCAATCGAGACAAAAACAACCACGAGACACAGCGCAACAAGCGCTATTTTTCGAACACTCAATGAGACCAAGCGGGAGTAGCCATGCGTCATCTTGTCAAAATAACGGTTAAACGCGGCAAAAAAGACATTAGTCGTACCAGTGCTTGGCTTGAGCAAGGTTGCACACAAAGCCGGGCTCAAAGTCAGCGCGTTCAGAGAGGAAATTAGAACAGCAACAGAAATCGTTACCGCAAACTGGTTATACATTTGCCCGGTGATGCCTGGCATCAGGGAAACAGGAACAAATACTGCGAGCAACACGAGCGTCGTCGCGACAACCGGTCCGCTCACCTCTTTCATAGAAATCCGCGTTGCCTCAACCGGATCTAGACCGTCTTCGATATGCCTTCGCACATTCTCTACAACAACAATGGCATCATCTACCACCACGCCCACAGCCAGAATTAAGCCAAACAAGCTAACGGTATTGATCGAAAAACCCATCGCCAACATAACACCAAATGTGCCAACCAATGAG
Organism: Oleiphilus sp. HI0079; assembly: GCF_001635105.1. Lineage (NCBI taxonomy): Bacteria > Pseudomonadati > Pseudomonadota > Gammaproteobacteria > Oceanospirillales > Oleiphilaceae > Oleiphilus > Oleiphilus sp. HI0079. The sequence goes on along the minus strand of NZ_LWFT01000961.1, from coordinate 25,582 downwards.
ACCGGAATCGCGATCGCAGGCACAAGTGTAGAGCGCCAGTCTTGCAGAAAGATAAAGACAACAAAGATCACCAGCAGAACAGCTTGCACCAGAGCCGTGACTACTTCGTCAATCGACGTCTGAATATAACGCGTTGTGTCGTAAAGAATTTCGTATTCAATATCATCTGGGAAGCGCTCTGAGAGCTTATCCATCAAGGCATAAACATCTTCCGCGACTTGTAGCGCATTCGCGTCCGGAGATTGATAAACAGCGAGCACCACACCAGGTTTGTTATTCAGCTCCCCATACCAACTATAGCTAGCAGAACCTAGCTCAATACGGGCAATGTCTTTTAACAGTATGCTTGATCCGTCGCTTCTAGAGCGCACAATAAGGTTTTCGAACTGCTCTGGCGTTTCTAAACGCCCTTGAGTTTTCAAGGTATATTGGAACTGTTGATCAGCAGGCGAAGGCGCACCACCCAGTTGCCCCGCAGGTACCTGCACATTTTGCTCGTTAATCACCGACTGCAAATCGGCTGTCGTCACGCCAAGCGAGGCCATTCGAAGCGGATCAAGCCAAATACGCATGCCATAGTCTAGACCGCCCATAATCGATGCATCGCTGATTCCGTTAACACGTGCGATATCGCTTAAGACGTTGATATTAGTAAAGTTAGAGAGGAACAAACCGTCATAGGTTCCGTTCGGCGAGAACAAATTTACGACGAGCACCATCTCTGTCGACTTCTTGTCAACCTTCACACCCTGCTTAACCACATCGGCAGGCAAAGACGGATTCGCCCTGCTCACACGGTTTTGAACATTTATCTGGGCAAGGTCGGCATCGGTTCCAATTTCAAAGGTTACAGTGAGAACGTACGAACCATCATTAGCGCTTTTGGAAGACATATAAAGCATGCCTTCTACACCGTTCACCTCATCTTCAATCGGGGCGGCAACGGTCTGCTGGACCACCTGAGCATCTGCGCCCGGATAAGATGCAGAAACCTCTACAACCGGAGGCGATATTTTCGGAAACTCGGCTATCGGCAAAACTTGCAGGGCCAGAAAGCCCGCAAGAGAAATAACAATCGAAATAACAAACGCAAACTTAGGGCGACTGATAAAAAATTGGCTGAACATGTCAGAACTCCGCGCTAGCTTGCTGTAGGGATTTGAGCGGGCGTGCCTTCGGCTTTACTACCGACCCTGATTTTTTGCAATCCGTCGATAATGACATTGTCGCCTTCGTTCAAACCTTCTTTTATGACGATATTGACACCCTCATTTGAACCGGTGGTAACGGGCCGTTTCTCCACTACCTGCTCGTCATTCAAAATCAACAAAAACTTGCCGGCCTGGTCTTCTTGCACCGCCTTTTGGGGCACCACTAATGCAGATTTAGCCTCTCCACTTTCAACGATAATCGTCACATGCTGCCCCGGCAGCACGAAACCCTCTGGGTTTTCAAAAGCGGCACGAATCTTAATGGTTCCAGTAGACTGATCAACCCGATTATCGACAAAGTCAAAAACACCATTTTTGTCGTATATGTTGCCCGAGGAAAACTTGAGCTTTGCGATCAACTCTGGTGGTGTCTCACCATTATTGCGAATTTTCTCTTGTCGCTCAGATCTTCTTTTCGAAAATTCTCGCTCACTCGCCTGAAAGCTGACATAGATAGGATCTGACAAGACCAAATTCGCTAAAACAGTAGAGGGAGAAATAAAGTCACCTTTACTAACATTCGCCTGACTTAAGACCCCATCTGTCGGTGCGTGAATCGATGCATAATCCAGGTTGAGCGTCGCGGCTTTAAGTGCGGCTTTCGAGGATTGCAGTGCCGCTTCCGCTTGTAACTTTTTACTCAACAACTGATCCATCTGCGACTGACTAATGGTTCCCTTGCCGATCAACTCGTTTCCACGGCCATAATTTCGAGTGGATTCATCAAGCGCTGCCTGATCTGCAGCCAGCTTTGCTTTCGCTTTTGCAACTTCCGCCTGAAGAGTGTCTTTATCCAGTTCGAATAGCAGGTCACCCGCTTTCACTCGCGCGCCGTCGGCAACATGTTGCTCCACCAAATATCCACTCACACGCGCTTGGATTTTAACGTCTTCCTTTGGCTCTGTTATCCCTACAAATTCGTTGCTGTTCACAATCGATTCAAATTCAGCCGAATAAACGCTTACTTTCGGTAAAGGTGCATTTGCAGCCTGTTCTGCGGGCTTTTCAGAGCAAGCAGCAAGCAAAAATGAAACGCATATAGAGAGAATGAGATGACTCGATTTCATATTAAAATCCGTGAGATTGATCAATTTTAAACCCGACGCCGATGTTCGTATTCCATCACATGGCGCTTTCCGTCACAGAGAATATAACCCGTTTACTCCAAAGTCTACGGACTCTTGCGATTTACACCTCGTTCGCAGAAAACAACGCAATGCGGAATCGAAACAAACGCGCTATCATGATTGTTCCAACGTTAAGATTTTTCTCTCTTCCACTTTTTTCTGAGTCAAAAACGTCATGTTAGAACGCATCAAAACAATCTTCCTAATGAGTATGATCGCGGCCAGCGTAAGCGCCGACCAGCAGACAGATCTGCCCTCCGAATCAGAGGCCAATCAAACATTAACCGTATACAAATCGCCTAGCTGCGGGTGCTGCGGAGCGTGGGTTGAGCATTTAATAAAGTCGGGAATAACCGTGTCGACGTTAGAAGATGCAGACATGGCATCCATTAAGAACCGCTTCGATCTTCCAAGCGAAGCGCGCTCATGCCACACAGCGGTAAAGGGCGACTATTTCTTTGAAGGCCATGTGCCACCAGCACTCGTACATTCATTCATACAAAACCCACCCGACGGCGCCAAGGGGCTCATCGTGCCAGGCATGCCAATAGGCAGTGCCGGCATGGAGGATGGGGATCGTTTTCAACCATACAAGGTGTGGCTAATGCGCACCGACGGCGAGTTCGAAGAGTATGCTTCCATCGACACCTACCGCGAACAGTTTTAATATAAAGTTTCGATAAGCGTTAAGTCCTTTGCGTTATCGATTTACAGAATAGACCTACAGAATCTGGAACAAACAATATGCATCACGAATATCTGGGCCCCCTCGCGTTATTGGTTGGAACATGGACCGGAGATAAAGGTATCGACACCTCTCCAGAACCAGATGGTACCGAGATCAATTACTTTAGAGAAACTGTGACATACACGCCTATTGGCGACGTCGACAATGCAGAAGAACAAGAGCTCGTTGGTGTTCATTACCATCAGGTCGTGCATCGCATCCGAGATAGCAAGCATTTGCATGATCAGTGTGGTTATTGGATGTGGGACAAAGCCAATCAAAAAGTCATACACAATTTGTCGATTCCTCGCGGCGTTTCAGTGGTACTCGAGGGCGACGTTGAGGAAGTCGATGGCGGCTATATTCTGCGTTTAAGAGGGAGAGACAATGAGGGAAAAATTGCTCAGAGCGAGTTCATGAAAGCAAAGGCCCGAACCACCTCAATGAGTATGACCCTGGAAGTTCATGACGATACGCTCAGCTATGACTTGGACATGGACCTAGAAATCTATGGACGCACTTTCGATCATCTAGATAAAGCGACCCTTACGAAAAAGGCGTAGTCCAGAAAGGCTATGACGCGAAACCAAGCCCTCCCGCGCCCAAGGATGAATGATCATTAACAACGCCCGCTTCAAACAAGCCGTTTTTTTAGATGCCGCGACCATCAAGCCCAGCGAACTAGACTTGACCGCGCTGGAGCCGCTTGCTGACTCATGGACATTCCATGCATCAACGCGCCCTGAACAAACCTTGGCAAGAATGGAGACGGCTGAGCTAATCATCACCAACAAGGTCGTCTTGGATAAGCCGCTTCTTCAGCAAGCGCGATCGCTCAAACTTATCTGTATCTGCGCCACCGGCACCAACAATGTTGACCTCGATGCAGCGCGAGAGCTCGGTATCACCGTATGTAATGTATCTGGTTACGCGGCCGCAAGCGTTGCCCAACATACGATGGCTTTACTCTTATCTCTTGCCACCTCGCTCAATCAATACAACGCCGCCGTGCAAAACGGAGATTGGAGCAAATCGCCTTTTTTCTGCCTTCTCGATTATCCTGCATTTGAACTTTCGGGAAAAACTTTCGGTGTTGTCGGTTTTGGCTCATTGGGAAAAGCCGCGGCAAAGATGGCTGAAGCGCTCGGAATGACGGTGCTCGTCGCTCAACCCCCATGGAGAGATCAACAGACTCAAGACAGAACGCCCTGGAGCACATTTTTAGAAAAGTGCGATGTCATTTCCATACACTGTCCGCTGACACCCGAGTCAAAGTACCTTTTCAACCAAGAAACGCTCTCTTGCATGAAGCAAGGCGCCCTGCTGATCAATACAGCGCGCGGGGGCATTGTTCATGAAGAGGACTTGCTCGAGGCGCTTCTCTCAAAACACCTCAGAGGCGCTGCGCTGGATGTACTCGAACAAGAGCCGCCGGCAACGAACCACCCTCTCATTTCTGCCAAGCTACCCAACCTTCTCATTACGCCGCACTCCGCGTGGATTGCTACAGAATGCAGACAGCGCCTAATGGATGGCGTAACCCAAAACATCAAAGCCTTTCTCAATGGCAGCCCAAAGAACGCTGTAAATTAAGCAGCGCGTACTTTTGCTTTGCCCTTTTCGAAACGAAAGCGAGGCTGCGCTCATAGAACTGTCGCCTATGTCTCTCTCATGAGCTTGGCAATCCGCTAGAATGCAGGGGCAATTAAAGGAGAGTGACACGTGACCGAGCCAACAAATTCATCTAAGAACCTCAAGAGAGCCTGCGAGCTCATCAGCCACCTACTCATTGCTGTATGTGTCTATTTTGCATGGGCCGAGCAGTTCATCTGGTCGATCGTCTGTATCGCGGGCATCCTTTTGTTCAGCAATCTTCCTGCTTTACTAAACAAAGATGGCAAAAAGGCCAAGCTTGATAGAGAACTCGAAAAAGAACTTAGAAAGCTCTAAGTGTTAAGAACGAAAAAAGCGCCTAATGAGGCGCTTTTTTCGTTCTTCTATTTTTAAGTTACAGCGCTTACTCTTTCACCGAGCATTCTTTGGCTGAAGGATCATATTTACAACGGATTTTCCAAAGAATCGAGATCGCTTTTTGGTCGTACACTTTCTCATCCCTCAGTGCTAAACGAACCTTCTTGATCATATCTTCATATTCTTCCTTGATCGGCCCATCAATGTTGACCCAATACTTGGCAGGAATCTCGCTAAAAGCTTGATCAACCGTATTCTGCAACTCATTGAAACGAGTTAGCGCATGCTCTCGCATATGGCTAGCTAACCCTTCTGGTGCTCGCCTATTGTTTACGACAACCTCCATCACCGCGTAAAGAATACTGTGATCAATGATGCCGCCTTTCTCTCCAAGCCCCTTATAAAGCTCAAAGGTGTTATAGGCCAACGCCGGTGCGAACATCACATCCACATTGTCATTGTTAAACTGGCCTGCCCACGTCGCAAGACTTGTATGCACCGGCGATGCACCAACCATATCGACAAACTTCATGCTAGCGACATCATTATTGAGGATGGAGACTTTACGGCCACTAACATCTTCAATGCGCACATTCGCACGATCTTGGACAAATGTGTAAATCTCTCCAATCGGGTACAAGCCACCTAACTCGTAATCGTGATTGGTGATGAGCGGCTCCGCTTTAGGGTTGTTTAATGAAGCCGAGAGCGTCTTTAGCTCATCGAGTGAGCGAATACCGCCCGGCGCACCAAATGCGCCCGTAAAGGGTAGAAAGTCTTTGGCAAGAATGTTGGTAAGTAACACAGCGTCGCACTGGCCAGACTTAAAGTCATTCGCAGCGACGCTTTCATCGGTATAGGCTTCCATTTGCAGGTCATAGCCCCAGCGAAACGCCTCGGCCACAGTACCCTTAAAAAAATTCATAAAAGGACCGGTCCTACCCACTGGATCCCAAACGCAAAACTTGACGGGCACTTTTGCTTTCGCATTGGCGCTTGCGATACTCGCGCCGCCAATCAAAAAAGTGAATAGAAAAACCGCATTCACGGCAGCAATAGCAAACTTATTTTTATACATCTCTACATCTCTCGACAATTGCTTTAAAACTCGCATAAACGAGGTCGAAGAGCATACTGGCTTTGAGGCGTAATCTCTTTTTAAAAACGGTCAAATACAGCCGAGAAAAGAAATTAACGCGTTATTTAAGCGCACTGTTTCACAGGGATGAGAATTAGTTAAAAAGGAAGAGATGAAAGGGCAGAGCAAGACAAGCAAACGGGTTTATTTTAAATTCTGCCCATACGCATAGTGCGCCGGTGAAACAAAGGCCTGATACCAGATTCTTACGTGCAGAATGCGCGCTATCCAACCCTCGCCTCTCGCTCTAGCACTTGATCCGCTCTAAAACGCATACTTTATGCGCGTCGGCGAAACCGTCGACCAAAGCGTGCAGACACGCTAGGAAGAGCAAAGAAGATACTCCTCCATATCAGAAGTAAACTTAGGATTCGTTTTTTACTTTCACCTGCTTTGACTTTTGCAGGTCTTTGTAAACGAACCAAGCAAAACCACCTAAAAATGCAATTGTGCCACCGATTACGAGTAAGCTAGCGGCGATAGTTTCATCAAAATACATTGTTTGTTCCTCCTCAATTGTTGAGCCCAGATTAGCACCAGCCTAATCTCAAGCAATTGACATACATCAAACTAAGTTGCCTTTGTTCGTTATGGATTGCATCACGCTTTTTACGGCAATTGGCAATCACACTTGCTCATTACACGCACTTAGAACAGACTTCCCGCTTCGCTAACCACTTTGCAAGCAAGCCCATGTCTTTAATGTTCGAAGAAATTGATAGTCAGACCTCGCCACTTGGAGAGATCTCCCTCAGACGGCGGCGTCTGCCTGCTTTTGGCGAACGGGACATCTACGAAGTGAAACTTGGCGACGAGTTTTTAATGTCCAGTATGTTCGTCGATGCAGAACAAGCACTTTCAACACTCGGGCTTGCAGCACTAACAGGCAACTCTCTGGATGTTGTGGTTGGGGGTCTAGGCTTAGGTTACACGGCTGTAGAAGCGCTTAAAGACCCACGGGTAAATGAGCTTCTGGTGGTTGATGCGCTTGATACGGTTATTAACTGGCACAAAGACGAACTCGTGCCATTGGGGAAAATACTAAACGCTGATCAGAGAAATCGCTATATCAGTGGCAGCTTCTTTGACCTAGCCGTCGAGCCAAACTCGGGATTCGATCCAACACAGCCAGGCAGGCAATTTGACGCGATATTGTTAGACATAGACCACTCTCCAACAGAGTTTCTAAATAGCGCCAATGCCCACTTTTATACTAGCGAAAACTTGCGCCAGATGGCGGCACAATTAAAACCGAATGGTGTATTTGCCATGTGGTCTCAAAACCTGCCGGAGACCGAGTTTGAAGAACTGTTAAACACGGTATTTCCGAAAGTTGAATCGCACATCGTATCGTTTTTTAATCCTTTCAGGAGCCGAGAGGAAACAAATTCCGTTTACGTGTGCGTTGCATCTTAGCGTGTGCTTGTCCCAGATTGATCCATCATTCCAAAATTACCGTTTTGATCGAATTTATCGCGGACAAAATTCGGTATAGGACAGCTAGAAAAATCAGCAGCATTCACGAAAACATACACCGCTTCAGCGGTTGCAATCAGCGCGTGTCCAGCTGAACTGCGCACTTCAGTGTGCAGAGAAAACGAGCTGTTACCTATTCGGCCTACAGAGACATTGAGATCGAGCACATCGTCAAAGCGCGCAGGCGCCTTCCATTCGATCAACAATTTTACGATTTGATTCTCATAACCTTGCGCGAGTAACTCCTGATAACCTCCAAGTGCGGCACGCAAAAACTCCGTAGAGGCGAGGTCGACATAATCTGCATAGCGCGCGTTGAAGACCACATTCTGTGCATCACACTCGTTATAGCGAACGCGGATACGTAGCGTAAACCGAGCCATCACGCTTACTCGCTTGGCTTGGAGTCGAGCTTACGATCAATATCGTCAGCAGAACGGCGAACCGGCAATTGCTCCCAGGGCTCACCCCATGCTCGATTAACAATGCGACCTCGCTCAGTCGCTTCTCGCGCAGCGACCTCGGCCGTCCACCGCTGCACGTTACGATATGACTCTACATCAAGAAACGCCGCGGCATCGTAAAGCTTGCCTTGAGCCAATACCCCATACCAAGGCCAAATTGCCATATCAGCAATGGTGTACTCATCCCCCACCATGAATTGGTTCTGGGCCAAATGCTGATCTAACAAATCTAACTGACGCTTCACCTCCATCGTGTAACGATCAATCGGATACTCAAGCTTTTCCGGCGCATAGGCGTAGAAGTGACCAAAACCGCCTCCGAGGAAAGGCCCTGCTCCCATCTGCCACATTACCCAGCTCATGCACTCGGCGCGGCGCTGACCCGACTCAGGAAGAAATGCACCAAATTTCTCAGCCAGATAAAACAGAATCGCACCTGATTCAAAAATTCTCACATTCGACTTTTGGTCAAACAGTGCGGGAATCTTGGAGTTAGGATTAACCGCAACAAAACCACTTCCAAACTGATCACCTTCCATGATGTTGATTGGCCAGGCGTCGTATTCAGCTTCGTTAAATCCAGCCAATAACAACTCTTCAAGCATCATGGTCACCTTCACGCCGTTTGGCGTGGCCAAAGAGTAAAGCTGGAAAGGATGCGTACCAGATGGCAGCTCTTTCTCTTCACGCGCGCCTGCGGTCGGGCTATTAATGCTTGCGAACTTGCCCCCGTTCTCCGTGTTGGGCGTCCATACCTTTGGCGGTGTGTAAACGTTGTTGCTCGTGCTTTTAGCGGACATACACTCACTCTTTAGTGATGATAAATTGATTGGTTACGCTTTCGCGCTAGGACGAGCCGAAACAAGGTCATACCAGCGATTAAGATTGTGTTGATCCTCTCCACGACGCAACTTTATGACCCGCGCAAAATCAACTGTAATTAATGCTGTAATATCGGCAATGGAAAACGTGTCGCCTGCGATAAATTCTGAGTTAGCAAGATGCTTATCAAGCATATGCATAAACTTGCTGGCGTTTTTGAAGCAATCTTCACCCCATTCTTTGTTGGGCGTCATACGATCTGCGAAATAACCAGAGGTATGCTGAAACGCCAAGCCCACCATGTTCAAAAAGTACATCTCACAACGACGTTGCCACATTTCTATTTGCGCCTGTTCTAGCGCTTCAACACCAAACAAACTTGGCGTTGGATTCAACGCTTCGAAATAACGACAGATCGCCACAGACTCAGAAATGCACGTGCCATCATTCAGCTCCAAAACAGGAATTTTGGCAAACATATTTTTGTCACGAAAATCCGCGTTGCGGTTTTCGCCTTTCTGCAAATCGAGCTCCACAAACTCGACCGAATCAAGCAAGCCTTTCTCGGCTAAAAATAAGCGCACTCGACGCGCGTTCGGAGCAATTTTCTGTTCGTAAATTTTCATTATTATTCCTTATTTGCTGATCGCACTGTTGTTGATAAAGAAAGTGAAGCCGGCTATTTGAGATGCTCTGCATGGAAACGCAGATGCTCTTCGATGAAGCTCGCAATGAAAAAGTAACTGTGGTCATACGTTTCACGCATGTTGACCTGAGAGTAGCCCTTGTTTCTCTTTAAGGCTGCTTGCAGTTGCGTCGTACCAAGCTGTTCTTTGAGAAATTGGTCTTCAGAGCCCTGATCCACCAATATCGGCAAATGACTTTCAACTCGTTCTAGCAACAGAGTTGCGTCATGCTCGGCCCAAGCTTCGGTATCGTCTCCCAGATAGCCAGAAAAAGCTTTCTGACCCCATGGGCTCTCTACAGGATGACAAATCGGACTAAAAGCGGAAATAGAGCGGTAAAGATCTGGATGACGGAGCCCTATGGTCAAGGCACCGTGTCCGCCCATGGAATGCCCCATAATCGCAGCATTACCTTGCATTCCTAGCTGGCCAGACAGTAGTTCGGGCAACTCATAGACGATATAATCATACATGTGATAATGCTGATTCCACGGCGCTTGTGTCGCATTCACGTAAAACCCCGCACCATGTCCGAAATCATACGATTTATCTGCATCATCGGGCACATCCTCGCCACGCGGGCTCGTATCAGGTGCAACAAGAATCAAGCCCAGATCTGAGGCAATTCGGTGCGCACCTGCTTTTTGCATAAAATTCTCGTCGGTACACGTCAGCCCAGATAGCCAATAAACAACAGGCGTATTTTTTAACGCTTCCTCGTTTTTTAGAGCGCAAGGCGGAACAAACACGGAAAAAATCATGTCGCAATGATTCACCGCCGAGGCATGCCTGTAACGCACGTATCGCCCCTCAAACGATGACTGCTGACTCAGTAACTCCACGAACTCACTCCTCTATCAAGCAGGGTTATTATTTTGAAAAAAATTTGACCGCTAATCGTCAAAGTGGACGACTGAACGTATGCTTTTTCCCTCGTGCATCAAATCAAAGGCTTCATTGATTTCTGCCAAGCTCATCGTGTGCGTGATGAACTTTTTGAGTGGAATTTCACCAGCTAAGTATTTCTCGACGTAATCTGGCAACTCCGTTCTTCCCTTCACACCACCGAACGCGGTGCCTCGCCAAACTCGTCCGGTTACCAGCTGAAACGGCCGGGTGCTGATCTCTTGGCCCGCACCGGCAACACCAATAATGACGGATTCACCCCAACCTTTGTGGCAACATTCAAGCGCAGATCGCATCACATCAACGTTGCCGATACACTCAAACGAATAGTCAACGCCACCCTCTGTTAAATCAACAATCACCTCTTGAATCGGCTTGTCGTATTTTTTCGGGTTAATGCAGTCGGTCGCGCCCAGCTCTTTAGCGAGCTCAAATTTAGACTCGTTAATATCAATCACGAGAATTCGCGCAGCGCCAGCTTGCTTCGCACCAATCACAGCCGATAAGCCAATGCCGCCCATACCAAAAATAGCAACGGTGGCACCCTTTTCTACTTTGGCCGTATTCATGACGGCGCCAATTCCAGTCGTCACGCCGCAGCCAAGCAAACAGACCTCATGTAGTGAGGCCTCCTTATTCACTTTAGCGAGCGAAATTTCCGGTAATACGGTGTACTCGGAAAAGGTTGAAGTGCCCATGTAGTGATAAATGATCTGACCGTCTTTTGAAAACCGGCTGGTACCATCTGGCATCAAACCTTGCCCTTGTGTCGCCCGAATTTTTTGGCAAAGATTGGTTTTGCCCGACAGACAAAACTTACATTCTCGACATTCTGGTGTGTAGAGCGGAATAACGTGATCGCCAACAGCGACGGAGGTTACTCCTTCGCCAACAGCCTCAACAATGCCACCCCCTTCATGCCCCAAAACTGCCGGAAACACGCCTTCAGGATCTTCTCCGGAGAGCGTAAATGCATCGGTATGACACACACCCGAGGCAAGCACTTTGACTAAAACCTCTCCCGCTTTTGGCATCTCTACTTCGATGGTTTCGATACTCAGCGGTTCACCTGCTTTCCATGCGACAGCAGCTTTACACTCGATTCGACCATTGGCATTCAAGGCTTTCATAGGTTTCTTCCTGAAGTTTTTTAATGTTATAAATCTAGATTACATGCTCTGGATTGAGTTTACGATACTGAAGTTAAGGAAGATCATAGATTTTCGGTCTACCCTAATTAAAAGCCTAAACACTCGATAAAATGGATGGTTAGATTCTAAATAATCGACTATCCCTGATCATTCGTAGAAACTAACATCACTATTCGAAATATTAAGACCCTCGAAGGACGTTCTTCATGACAAAAGTATTTAAAGAAATGATCGAGCATGATGCAGCTGGCGGCATCCTGCTTGTGATCGCTGCAATTATAGCGATGATCTTTGCGAACTCGGCACTGAGTGGGTTTTACACAGGGACTCTGGATATTCCGATTCAAGTCTCGTTTGGCGACTTCATTATTAACAAACCTCTGGTACTCTGGGTCAACGACGGCTTAATGGCGATCTTCTTTTTGGTGGTTGGTCTTGAAGTAAAGCGTGAGATCATCGAGGGACATCTTTCTTCCGTCGACCAGATCGTTCTTCCGGCAATCGGCGCCGTAGCGGGTATTGCGATCCCTGCGCTCGTCTATGCCGCAATTAATTCTGGTGATGAGATTACTATGCGCGGCTGGGCAATTCCGTCGGCAACCGATATCGCCTTTGCGCTTGGTTTGTTTACCTTATTTGGAAAACATCTTCCGCTTTCGTTAAAGCTTTTCTTACTTTCCGTAGCAATTTTTGATGACATTGGCGCGATTATTATTATCGCCGTTTTCTATTCATCAGACCTGTCTCAGTTATCGTTGATCGTTGCCAGTGCCGGTCTTGTCATTCTTTTTGTGATAAATCGACTCGGTATTAAAAAGGTGGGGCCTTACCTGCTAGTTGGTGTAGTCGTGTGGGCTGCCGTTCTTAAATCAGGCGTGCATGCCACGCTTGCCGGCTTCGCGATTGCTTGGTTTATTCCTATTCACGTTAAAAATGACAATGGAAACAGCTTATTGCGCGAGCTAGAGCATGATCTTCACCCCTGGGTCGCCTTCTTCATTCTTCCAGTCTTCGCCTTCGCGAATGCGGGTGTCAGTTTAAGTGGCGTTGGTATGGAAGCATTAACCCACCCGATTACTCTGGGCATTGTGCTTGGCCTGTTTGTCGGCAAGCAAGTCGGTATTTTTGGAGCATGTTGGCTTGCTATCAAACTCGGACTGGCCAAGCTGCCGTCAGGTGCCAACTTCGTGCAACTATACGGCGTGAGCATTCTATGTGGTATCGGCTTTACCATGAGTTTATTTATCGGTTCGCTCGCATTCGAAAACATGGCGAAAGAATACATTGACGCAGTGAAACTTGGCGTACTTGTGGGTTCTCTGTTATCGGTGATCGCAGCTTCGATTATCTTGGTGAAGTTCGGAAAAAACACACATGAGCCGGATAAATCAGCCATAAAAGCAAGCACATGAGACCAAGCCCTTATTGGGGGCTAACCGCTCGCCTTATAGTTGAAAATAATTTCAGACAAACTTTTTAGTCTTATACTACTTACGTTTTGGTGGGTATACTGCCCACCGAAATTATAAGGGTAGTATCTCATGAGCTTTAAAAAAACGTCTTATGCGACGCTTGTCGCATCCATTTCACTTGCGTCAGGGACTGCAGATGCAACAAACGGCTATTTTCGCTTGGGCTACAGCGCAAATAGTATTGCCATGGGAGGCGCTTCAACAGCAACAGCACAAGATGCAATGGCAGGGGCAAGCAACCCTGCATTGGCATTGAACATCGACACGAACTTTACTGCAGCGGTGAGTCTATTTGCTCCGGATCGTGGTTTTACAGTCGAAGGTGGCGGTCCAGCGGCACCCCCTGAGTTTGGTCTTCAACAACAAGACACCTCGTCTGACAGCCATTACTTTGTGATCCCCTCTTTTGGTTATAACCGCATCATCGATGAAGACTTTGCGATCAACGTCAATGTGTACGCCAATGGTGGAATGAACACCGACTATAGCGAATCAGTATTTTATGCAGGCGAGACGGGTGTCGATCTTTCACAGATGTTTATCAGCACCTCGTTTGCCTACAAGGTAGCCGAGACCACACACATTGGTATCGCACCGATCATTGCAGGCCAACGTTTCAAAGCGCGCGGTTTGAACAGCTTTGCAGGCTTCTCTCAAGACCCAACAAAGCTAAGCGATAACCAATACGATTATTCCTTTGGCTATGGCGCTCGCTTTGGGGTCTGGCATGGTCTAAACGAGAACTGGAGTTTTGGCGCGAGCTATCAAACAGAAACCAAGTTCCAAGAGTTCGAAAAATACGAAGGGCTTTTCGCTGAAAACGGCGCGTTTAATATTCCTGAAACCTACAACCTGGGTTTGGAGTTCAAACGCAGCAACTACACAGTCGCATTTGATTATCAGCGAATCAATTATTCGGATATTCAATCTGTCGGAAATCCAATGCTGCCCGCACTGGCTCCAGGAAGCCTCGGTACCGATGGCGGCCCCGGTTTTGGCTGGCAAGACATGAACGTTTATGAGCTAGGGTTTGCGATTGATGGTGCAAGCGACAACACCTATCGATTTGGTGTCAGCTATGGTGAACAACCAATACCAAGCTCTGAAGTGCTTTTTAATATTCTCGCGCCAGGCGTTCAGGAGTGGCACTTTACTGCGGGCTATGAGTTTGGGGTGAATGATGTGGATTACGCATTCGCATTGATGTACTCACCAAGCAAGTCGGTGAAAGGTCGTAATCCCTTGCTAGGTAGTCAAGAACAAACCATCGAACTTGAGATGTCTCAAATCGAACTGACCTTTGGGGCTAACTTCTAGCTGACCGCAAAGTCGAAAAGCTGCGTCATAAACACAAAGCGCTGCCTTCGCCTTAAACGCCGACGGTGGCTCTTTGTTCTTCTTGGTCAAACACAACCAATCGTTACGTCCTTCTCTACTTTGCCCTTGAAATAACGCTCAACTAACAGACACAAAAAAACCGCATGGTTCTAATATGCGGTTTTTTTGTGTCTGAGGAGAGAGATTATGAGTTGCGCTTTCTTGCTAATCTCAAACCTGCGAGACCAAGACCTAACAACGCAAGTGTCGCTGGCTCTGGCACATCAGTAGGCGGCTCATCATCCGGTACGACGGAGGAACGATAGTACAGAGATACGTGAGAAAGGCCTTGCGGATTTTCACTGGAATTCGTCGCTGTACCATTTGTTTGCCAGTTGATCGCATCGATATTTCCTAACGGCGCGTCCCAACGATATAAGCTGAAACTCTTCGCCGCCTTGAAACTCAACACGACCTCGTAATCAGAGGTTAAATTCAGCGTGCCGAATAGCAAATTAAGACTGCCAGACGTGTTATCAATGTCATAAATACTGAAGTAATCGTTCGCGCCATTCACATCTTGCTTCGCCGCAAACGTCCAGTCCGCTTCGCCAAAAACACCAACACCGCTGTTATCTAAGCCCTCGTTTAACAAATGGCTAACGATGTCCGTCGCGTCACCATTGGTAACGTCATTTTCTCCGTTACCAAGTTCATACGAGCCGCTACATTCAGCATACATTGGAGACGTTACCGCCACCGTGCAGTTCGGGTCTTGAGTAAAGCTATACGCTGAAACCTGCCCAGCGATCAACACGCTAGCGCCGAACGCCAGCACACTTTTGGTTAATACATTCATACTGCCACCATCCCTTTAATGAATATCTTCTCTTCTTTCGTTTTTCTTCTTTCTTAAACTACGAATGCGTTCGCATCGACTTTTGAACATAACAGCGTCTAAAGCTTAAATTCGTTGCAAAAGTTGAAAGAAACGCTTTGTTACTATAACTTACAATTCGTTACACTTATTTAAGCATAGAAGCCGGCAAGACAACAATACCAAGTTCAAATAATGAACAATCGTTTTGTTAAGTTTAGGAATATGCTGATCAATGTCACTCTCGTGAAAAATGAAAAGTAACGAAAGTCAGCCCTTTGATGTCTTACCCGCTTCATAGACTCTGCTCGCGTCAATGAACACAACGCATCCCAATGGGGAAGGACTTTGAGCCAATTTAACGCAGTATCCGCGACGATTATCGAAGATACGCCAGCAAAATCGGCAATTCTACAAACGATGCTTAGCACACTTGGCATTGAGCAGATTCGCTCGTTTGAGATGGGCGAAGATGGCCTAAAGCACCTGTCGAGTGCAAATGATCAATCTGTCTTGTTCTTGGATCTCATGCTGCCGGATATAAGCGGGCAAGAGATTCTTCAGCACCTTGCAAGAAATCGCTTCAAAGGGTTTGTGATTATTAACAGTTTGTGCGAGACACGAATCGTTCAGACTGCCGTCAATATCGCTGCCAACTCAGGAATTCGCCTAATTGGTGCACTCAAGCCTGATTACACATTAGAGCACCTCGAGGAATTGCTGAGACGATGTGTACAAGGGCCCTATTCGCGTCGCGCAGTGCATGCAGACCATGTTTTACTCGATGAAAGCGCCATTCACCGAGCTTTTGATGAAGACCGAATTACGCCGTTTTACCAGCCAATTATAAATATGGCGACACGAGAAATCACGATGCTGGAGTGTCTGGCTCGCGTCATTTCCGAGGATGGAACCAAGGTACTTAGCCCCGTGTCATTCATCGGCCCACTCATGGGAATGGCGTTCCTAGACAATCTGTCACTTCGACTGTTTGGCAAAGCCCTTAACATGCTAAACGAGCCTTTCTTCGCGTCGAGCACAGTTAAACTGGCAATGAACATAGAGCCAACGCAGCTTTTATCACGCGCTTTTCCAACCACACTGCACGCGCTTACCGAGCATGCGAAGATCAAGCCTGAGAGGGTTATCTTTGAACTAACAGAACAGTCGCCTATTAATCAGGATGCCCAACTCGAAGCAATCAACATACTTCGACTAAGGGGCTACGATATTGCGATCGATGATTTCGGGTCCGGTTATACGAATATCGAGAACCTACATTCGATCCCTTTCAACAAACTTAAGATTGATCGACAACTTCTACATAACATTACTGAAGACAGTTTCTGTCAGGTAGCCGTAGAATCGATTCTTTCAATGGCCGAAGTCGTCGGCGCTGAAGTGGTTTTCGAGGGTATTGAGCACAGCAATCAACTGCATTACTCCGAACAGCACCGAAACGTGTGCCTCCAAGGCCATTATTTGTGCGAAGCGGTCAGCGCTGAACAGCTTGTTGATTGGATTGAAAATAGCCTATACTCTTTAGCCTAAAGAGCCCCTGCCAAATGCAGTAAATCAAGCATCTTGGCGGGCCTTGCAAAAAAATAAAAACAGAGGCCAACCATGGAGCAATCCGCCCCAGTTATTCAAAACACGATTGTCGCTTTGTTTCTGATCGCTGCGACCATTTTTGAGATCCTCTCAGGCAGAGCGACGCGGGACAAAAAATCCACCATGGACTGGAAAATGTCCGGCCTGTGTATCGGCGCAATGGTTTTAGTTCAGCGCCCTGCCGTCTATTTACTCAGCTTTGCTGCGATGACACTTCTTTTTCCTCAAGCGATGGGCGTGCTCCATTTTCTAGAGGAGCAATCTCTGTTCTTCGCGGTCATCGCTTTTCTACTACTTGAAGATTTATTTCATGGATTTGGCCATTGGATCTGTCACACAGGCGCGTTCAAAAATCCCTTTTTAAGGCGGATTCAAGCCTTTTATAAAGTCGCCCACAGACCTCATCATTTTAGTGGAAGTAACGAGCAAGCAGGGCAAGTGACTGCGACCCAGACATTCGTAGAAGGCTGGGCGTATTGGTTCGTCATGCCAAATTATTGGTTCCAATATATTTGGCTCTATCTAGGACTCTATGAGAGCTTCATCATCGGCATTACCATTAAGGGCCTGTGGTCTGTGCACAACCACGTTAATTGGCATTACGACCTGTATTTCTTAAATCATCCACAAGCTTGGGTGCGCAAAACCATGCGTGCTTTGTGCCATATTCTAATCTTCCCAACTCAGCATCATCACCACCATGCTCGTGGTCGAAACTCAGCGAAGAATCTACACAACCTGTTTGCCTTCTATGATTGGCTGTTATGGCGCACGCTTGTGATTGAAACCGAAGTACCCAAGAAGTACGGATGGCGTCAATCAGAGATAGAAGAGACAAGCGCGCTGAAGCGCTTCTTCAGTTTCGACTATCAACGCTACTTAGCCGCTCCCAGCAAGCCAAAACAAAGCAAATCTCAAAGCTGACATGTTTTCTAACTAAACTTTTTGGCTGCGACCCAAAAAGTTACCTAGACTACATTCACAGCGATTTTATGGAACGCGCACATGGAAGATCCATATATTGAGTTTGTCGCCGGATGGGGTCAGCGAATTCTTGGCTGGTTTCTACCGAACCTAAATACCATTGAGTGGACTGGCCACATTGCCATTCTTCTTTGGTCTGCAATGATGGTCATTTTTTCTGGTCGACTGTTCACCATGGTCGAAAATACCAGCAGCACCATGTTAAAGATGAAAGCGTTTCGTTCTCTCAACTTTCTAGTGATCATTCTGATGTTGCTGGATCTATTTCTTCTTCGCTTTCATCAGAATTACGAACAACTACTATCGAAAATCGGCTTATCGCTGTTCACAACATATTCAGCCATCTACTTATACTCTTTAGCGAGCTTTCATACGTTTAAGCGGTTCGGCGCAGAAAAAACTATCGACAATCGCTCCGTTTACGTTGAAACCTATTCCACGCGGATTATTAATCTTTTGCTTGTTGTATGCGCCACGTTTGGTACGTTCTACATCATCATTAAAGTTTGGGGAGCAGACAGCCTTTTAGAAACCACAGGGTTGATGGGCATACTTGTAGGCTTTTTAGCATTTACTGCGCCCGTTTGGGCTCCCGATATTATTTCTGGTCTGATTATCCTCAACAGCCAAATGCTCGAAGATGGCGATGTTGTCGTTATCGATGGATTCCCGAACGAATACATCATCAGCAAAGTATCCTTTGTTTATGTCACACTCTACGACGTGCGGAACAATCATCGGGCACTCGTGAAGAACAGCCGTTTTCTATCAGGGAAAATCGACAACCTCTCAAAAATCGCTAGCACAGAGGGCATGCGAGCCAAGCTAAGCTACAACATCGGCTATCCAAAGCTAGAAGGTCGAAGCGGAAGCGAGCGGGTCGAGGCATTTGAAAGCTTCATGAAAAAGATCGATAACATGTTCAGCAGAGCGTTTGAAGAATGCGCAAGCAACGAAAAGACAATTCAAATCAACACCAACAAGCCGTTTGAATGGGCGCTGACACAAACTGGCGACTATGCGCTCGAATTCACCATGTGGTTCTACTTCAATCGCATTCCAAACACCAAGGTCACCGCCACCGCACGGAAACATTTGATGGGTACAGCCTATAAAGTAAACCAAGCGGTGTATAAGGCTTCTATTTTTGAAGATATCGACTTGGCTACGCCAGATCTTGCCAATATTACGTTTAACGACAGCCTTAGCGTCGAGAATATGAGAAATACGCCCAGTGCGGGTGAAGAGCAAACTCAGCCAACGGATCTAAAAAACGCACCAGACAATATGGCTTAGAACGCCGAAGAGCGCTTGATTTAACTCAGTAACAAGATAGCACCGCAAACAAAAAACGGGAGCTTAGGCTCCCGTTTCCACAAACTTATTGTGCTAAACCTTAAAGTTACGGGATAAGGTGTTCAAATCATCGCACACATGGTTAAGGCTCTCAGCAGTCTCATCCGTCTTTTGAGCAATCGTATTGCTCGTCTCATTCAACTCTCGAATACTGTTGATATTCTGAGCAACCTCATTCACTACCGATACCTGCTCCTCGGTTGCCGATGCAATGGTTGCGCTTAAGTCTTGAATATTCGCAATAGCAGCAACAATCTCATCCAGTCGCTCTCCCGCGACTGCCGTCTGCTCTGCCACACGCTCTGCGGAACCGCTCTGCTCCGCCATTACGCTCACGCAATTTTTCGACGAGCTCTGAAGCCGTGAAATAATATCTTTAATCTCCTGGGTTGATTCAGAGGTTCTGACTGACAGGCTCCGCACTTCATCCGCTACAACCGCAAACCCACGACCAGCTTCCCCAGCGCGCGCCGCTTCAATCGCTGCATTTAAGGCAAGAAGATTTGTCTGCTCTGCAATCCCTTCGATCACCGTAACAACCTCACCAATATTGTTTGCATCGAGGCTGAGTGCATCCACACTTTCGGATGTTCGTTGCACTTCCGATACAAGGTTTCTCACACTCGATACTGAGCTCTGCACCAATGAATTGCCTTCTGCGACAGAATTGCTCGCCTGTGACGTCGCAACCGCTGCGCCAGCTGCACTCTCGGCAACCTCTCTAAAAGAGGCCGTCATCTCCTCCATCGCCACCGTAATCAACGAGGTTTGCTGAAACTGCGATTCGCTTTGCGTATTTAGACTTTGCGCCAGACCGAGCAACTCCTGACTAACGTTACTTACCTCTCCCGCCTTGGTTTGCATTTCTCCGACAAGTCCAGCGACGCCTGTTCGCATTCCGTTAGCGGATGCTGCGAGAACCTGAAGCTCCTCGCTTCGAGCGTTAATATTGACCTCTTGACTGTAATCACCTTTCGCAAAACGGCCAAACACGGGGACAAAATCACGCAGACGATTAACAACCATACGCTGCATCAAATCCACCACGATCGCGACAACAATGACAATGGCAACCGTCATCAGCAATATGCTTTGGACCGTCGAAAATGCTAATTCTATCTGCCCGTCTACCTGAGATCTGTGCTCAGCGACGGTCACCTTGAATGCCTCAACCTCTCCACGCAGCGCGTACGCTCGCATTTCGTTTTGGAGCGCCTCATCAATTAACTGGGGAATACCCGAAAGCTTATCTGCCACTGCCTGAACATCGTTTTGTGGATCAGCCGCAAGCTGATCTACCAAATCACCGATTCCGACAACCTCCCGCTGAGCTCGCTCGAGATGAAAATCTTCACCTTCATCCAGAAAGTTCGTCACCGTTTGCATCAGCTCCGTTTCGACAAGGCGCTCGAGCGTCATAAAATTCCGCATGTTATCGTAAGGCTTGCGAAGCTCTGCCAACCCCCACCATACGGCGAACAACAAACTAACAACAACCGATGCGAGTAACGCGGTATTCACCCATGTGAGGGCAGAAAGCTTTAACTTCATTGTGAATGCTCTTCCAAAAAATGTGTCTCAATTCTAAGAATAGGTCTTCATTCAAGAACAACAAGAAACCCCTGTAAAAACTTACGCTTACGCGGCTAAGCTGATACGATGCGCGGAAATTTACAGGAGTTACGATGCACCCCATAACCACCTCAGAAGATGAGTTATTCGAGCTCATCAAACAACGAATCCACACAAATTCTTTGTGCCAACGCGTTCTTCACGGCAGGGGCAAGCGTTACGAAGCTTTAGAACGGATTAATATTGAATGGTACCCGCCTTATTTGTTTGTCCAGAATTTTGGTGACGCACTACCAGAGCAACTGCGCATCGCTCTCGAGCATGTGTTCGATGCGCTTGATACTGTTGAGGCTATTCTCATTCAATCGCGCGAGTGGCCCGATTTTGTCACCAGCGTTTTTGCCTCGCGCAACCCGCTCGAGTTGCCTTTAATTTTCCCTGGAATGATAGATGATGGACTCCATTGCGAAATTAAGCTCGGTAAGAACCGTAACACCGGTGTTTTTCTAGACATGCGTGCCGGCTGGTTTTGGGTAAAAGCCCATTCGCACAACAAGCGAGTGCTCAATCTGTTCTCTTACACCGGAGTATTTTCACTGTTTGCTCTGCATGGCGGTGCACGTCGAGTCGACAACGTAGACATGGCCGCAAACGTCTTAAAAATCGCGCAAAAAAATCATCAAAGTAATCAGTTGCATGATGGCTGCTCAGCATTTTACAAAAGAGATATTCTGAAAGCGCAACGTTGGTTTGAAAGTCGTGAGCCCTATGATCTAATCATTCTCGATCCGCCGCCCTATCAGAAGAAAGCATTTCAAGGCTGGAAGGACTACTTGAAGTTACTTGACCACAGCCGTCATGCCTTAGCGGAAGATGGAACCATGCTCTGCTGCCTAAACAACCCGCAGATCAGCATTGATGAGTTCAAGCATGATCTTAGCCAACACTTCGGAGATCATGCTGATCTGGAAGTAATTGAACGTGCGCCAGAGATAGAAGAGCTGGATAACTCAAAAGGTTTGAAACTTATCGCAGTAAGACCCTGAAAATGGCCATTTTGCACTAGGGATGCAAGCACGAGTGTAAATATAGTAGCTATTCATTAGCGAAAAGATAGCGACGTAGTAAAACATGAGCCACCGAAAAATAAGCAACGCTTTGTTGATCATGATGACAATGTTCGCAATAGCAGGTCTCAGCGCCTGCACCAGCAAGCCGGACAGCAACACTCAAATCCCAAGTGTTAATCTTAGCGAGAGCCAACTCGCTAAGTACGAAGCGAGCTGCAAAGCGTGCCACGAAGTGGAAGGTGCTGGCGCCCCGCTCCGCGGAGACACTGAAGCATGGAGCGCCATACTCATTCAGCCTATTGACGACATTATCAACAAAGTCGTTAACGGCTATCAGGGCATGCCACCCTTAGGACAATGTTTTGACTGCGATCAACAAGACTTGGAATCCCTCGTCTACTATTTAGCAACGCCCAAAAATTAAGGCACAAACTAAACGGATAATAAGAAACGCCATGATGTATCGTAGAGATCTTCTCAAATCTATCGTTGCCGCATGTCTGGCAAGCTCTGTCCCAAACATTGCCGTTGGGTCAAAGCCACTGCCATGGCAAAACTGGTCCGGCAACCAACGGTGCGTTCCAAGCCAACGCGTCGCCCCAAAGTCAACTTTAGATGTTCAGGCATGGATGCGGAATAACTCTGGAAAAATGCGCTCGGTCGGCTCGGGTCATTCTTTCACTGCGCTAGTGCCAACCAACGATACGCTTATCAGTACCAGTTATATCCGCGGGGTGAGCGCCGTCTCTGGCAGCAAGTACGAGGCCGACATTGGCGCTGGCACGCAGTTAAGCGCCATTGGCCCTGCTCTGAATGATATGGGTCAGGCGATGATCAACATGCCCGATGTCGACCGTCAAACAATGGCAGGTGCCATCAGCACCGCGACGCATGGCACAGGGCAAACACTGCAATGCTTGTCGGCCTATGTCAGCGAGATCGAACTCGTTACGCCGAGTGGGGAGCTGTTCGTTTGCAACGAGCAAGACAATCAAGCGCTGTTCAAAGCCGCGCAAGTAGGCTTAGGTAGCCTTGGCTTGATGACCCGAATCCGTATGCGCAACCGAGAACCCTTCCGTTTAAAACGCCTCGCTCGCTGGCATAAGTACTCGGAGGGTTTAGCAGCAGCCGAGGCTTTAGCGCAGCAACACCGTAATTTTGAGTTTTATGTTATTCCCTTCACCGGAATGATTTTGAGTGATGCCCTCGACGAAACCTCAGAAGCGCCGTCGGTGAAAGAAGAGCTAGACGGTAACGATGGGTTGATGGATTTGAAACTTGCTCGAGATTATTTAGGCTGGAATAACGAGCTGCGCGAGTTAGTGCTTGGCACATACATGAAAACGCTGAATACCGAAACGAACATCGACCATAGCCATCAGATTTATGCGACAGAGCGAAACGTGCGCTTTAATGAGATGGAATACCACCTCCCGGCCAGTATTGGACTAAAAGCTCTCGATGAAATTAAGGTATTGATTGAAAAAGAGTTTCCGCAGGTATTCTTCCCTTTCGAATGCCGCTTTGTAAAAGCGGATGATTGCTGGCTCTCGCCATTCTACAAAAGAGATAGCATTTCAATCGCGGTACACCGTTACTTTGAGGAAGACCACAAACCGCTGTTTTCAGCGATCGAACCAATCTTTCAAAAGTATGGTGGGAGACCACATTGGGGCAAACTTAACAGTTTTACCGGCAAACAATTCAGAGACGCTTACGAGCACTGGGATGATTTTAAAAAAATTCGCCAAGAAATGGATCCAAAAAACCAATTGTTGAATGCGTATCTCGCCTCGGTTTTCAAGGATTCATAATCCTTAAACATAAATTTGCTTCAGGTAACAGACTGGTTTATTTTTAGAGCTCACGTAATTTCCCTTCGTCGGCAACGGAGCCCGATATGAGTCAAGCTGCACCTTTAGTGGTGACGGACATTCACAAAAATTTCAATGCCCACAAAGTATTAAAAGGTGTCTCACTCGAAGCACAAAAAGGCGATGTTATTTCCATGATCGGCTCGTCCGGTTCAGGAAAAAGTACCTTCCTTCGTTGCATCAACATGCTTGAAACACCGAGTGCTGGTGAAATTGCTCTTCACGGGGAAACCGTTAAATTCAAAACAGACAAACACGGCGAGCGGACACCTGCTGATGTAAAGCAAGTGGAAAGAATGCGCTCCAAGCTATCGATGGTATTTCAAGGCTTTAATCTTTGGTCGCATATGACGGTCATGGAGAACATCATCGAAGCGCCTGTACACGTCCTAGGCGTTTCTAAAAAGGAAGCCACCGAAAGAGCCGCTGCGCTTCTCAATAAAGTCGGAATTTACGAACGCCGTGATTATTATCCCAGCCAGATGTCCGGAGGCCAGCAACAAAGGGCCGCTATAGCGCGAGCATTGGCTATGGAACCTGAGGTATTGCTATTCGACGAGCCAACATCAGCGCTCGATCCTGAGCTTGTTGGTGAAGTTCTTAAAGTCATGCACAGCTTGGCCGACGAAGGGAGAACCATGATTGTGGTAACCCACGAAATGGCCTTTGCCCGCGATGTTTCATCACAGGTCGTATTTCTGCATGAAGGCCGCATTGAAGAACAAGGTAATCCTAAAAAAGTATTTGAAGATGCTGACTCCGAACGTGTGAGACAGTTTCTTCAACCGAAGTACTAGTTATCAGTACACAATCACTGACCTCATCAAGCGTCATTGACTGAGCTCGTAAAGAGTCATTAACGGAAGTAATCAAGAGTCATTAACGGAAGTAATCAAGAGTCATTAACGGAACTCGTAAAGAGTCACTATAAACAATAAGGGGAAATCCTCATGAAAAAACTATCGCTATTTCTAGGTTGTGTCCTAGCTGCAACAAGCAGTCTTGGCTTCGCTGCAGACAAACTTAAACTGGCTGTTGATGTCCCATATGAGCCTTTCGAATACAAAGCGCCAGATGGCACACTCACTGGCTTCGAAATTGATCTGGGCAACGCGGTTTGTGCTGAAATCAAAGCAGAGTGCGAATGGGTTATTCAAGCTTGGGACGGTATCATTCCCGGCCTTCTAGCGCGTAAATACGACGCTATCTTTTCTTCTATGTCGATCACTCCAGAGCGTGCAGAAAAAGTATTGTTCTCTGACGGTTACTACAATACGCCGTCCGCATGGTTCGGTAAGAAAGGCATGGATCTAGACGTTACGAACAAAGACGCGCTTAAGGGCAAGCGTGTAGGTGTTCAGCGAGGAACACTTCAAGATGATTACGTCACTAACCAAGTTGGCGCTGATGTTGTTGATATCAAGCGATACACGACTGCTGACGATCTAGTTCTTGATTTGACAGGCGGCCGTGTAGATCTAGTTTTCCTAGATTTCCCTGTTGGTGAGTCAACCATCCTTAAAGACGAAAGCTACCAAGCGATTGGCGAAAACGTGCAAGTTGGTGATGGTGTTGGCGTAGCGTTTCGTAAGCGCGATACAGAGCTTGCGGAGAAATTCAACGCTGCACTTAAAAAGCTGAAAGAAGACGGTACTTATGATGAGATCATGAAGAAGTACTTCGCTTACAGCATCAAGATTTAAGTAACGACGAAAATGGAGGCCTCTGGCCTCCATTTTTCAACAAAACGGACAACACACATGATCGATT
>NZ_LWFT01000960.1:0-1532 GCF_001635105.1 Oleiphilus sp. HI0079 | reverse complement strand
ATTACCTTGAGCAGTACATTGATCAGCTTGATGAAGATAGCCAACGTCGTTTGGGGACGAATCCTTTGCGTATTCTTGATTCGAAAAATCGAGATACACAATCGATTTTAGAAAATGCTCCTGTGCTTACCGATTTTTTTGGCGATACGTCCAAGGCGCATTTTGCGGAGCTAAAAGCGTATCTGGATAGTTTGGGCATTCATTATGTTGTAAACCCGAAGCTTGTTAGAGGTTTGGATTACTATTCTAATATGGTTTTTGAGTGGGTAACGGATGCCCTAGGTGCGCAAGGAACAGTTTGTGCCGGTGGTCGCTATGATGGCTTGGTTAAGCAGTTAGGCGGAAAGGGAACGCCAGGAGTGGGCTTCGCGATGGGCGTCGAGCGGCTGGTACTCCTCCTAGATGAGCTTAACGTTTTTCCGCAGGGTTTAGATGTTGCTGCCGATGTCTATATTGTTGCGGCTGGAGATGGCACACAAAAGAAAGCATTCCAAGTCGCTTCTTTGATTCGGAATAACACCAGCATGCGTGTTGTTCAGAATATGGGGCAAGGTTCGTTTAAGTCCCAATTGAAAAAAGCTGACAAGTCGAAGGCAAAGTTTGCAGTGATCATTGGATCCGAAGAGATGATGAATCAAACTCTGTTGCTTAAGCCTTTGCAGTCTAAAGAAGAGCAAAAAAGCATTCCAGAAGCAGAATTGCTTAAATACATAGAGTAACGAATAAAGTACACTACTGCCCGGCGCTGAACCGGTGTGAAAGAATAAAGTAAAGTGGAGTAAGTTGTGGACGAGTTTAAGACCGAAGAAGAACAAATTGCGGCGATAAAGAACTGGTGGAAGAAGAATGGAACGTCAGTTATTTTGGCGATTGTTGCATCGCTTGCCATCGTATTTGGCTACCGTGCTTGGCAAGGCAATGTTGAGGCGAATAAAGCATCCGCCTCCGGTTTGTATCAACGCTTGGTAAATGTTATTACGGCTCAGCAAGGTATCGGTGACGATCAGTCTGCTACGTTTATTGCAGGAGAGATTAAAGAGAACTTTGGCGACACAGAATACGCCCGGTTTGCAGCTTTGTATCTCGCGAAAATTCACGTTGAAGCGGGAGATCTTGACCAAGCGATTTCTGAGCTGGATTTTGTTTTGGCCTCCACAGAGGATGTACGTACTCAACATATCGTGACAGCTCGAAAAGCACGAGTTCTTGCTGCAAAAGGTGAATATGATGCAGCGTTAGCGCTACTTAATGCTACTGACGATGCGTTTGAGCCAAGCTTTTTGGAAATCACCGGCGATATTCAACTTGCCCAAGGCGACGAAGAAGCTGCGAGAAACACCTACCTTAAGGCGTTTGAATTGGTAAAGGATGAGCCGCAAAGAGCGCCTTTGCTAGGCGTAAAATTATCAGATCTTGGTGTCGATACACGTAGTCTGTAAACCAAGCAATTCAGTTAACCTAGGTTAATTAAAGATGACTAAGAGACTAATTCAGTTTCTTGCAATGAGCGCGGTTTTTACCGCGCTTTTTGC
>NZ_LWFT01000959.1:0-1205 GCF_001635105.1 Oleiphilus sp. HI0079 | reverse complement strand
GCTGGGTCTCTATTTGCGCGCACCGCGTTTACCGCAATACGCCAAAGCTCTTTGTGAAGAACTTCCGATCGCTCAAGTATGAAACCAATATCGGCCTCTTGATCAACAACATTGGCACGCAGAGCCACATAGCTTTTCAACAGTTCTTTTGATTCTGTTCGCCACGCATTTGAGTCAATGAAGTCCGCTCTCAGGTAGGCCGTCCCAATCGCATTAACCTCATCAAGTAACAACTGCTTTCTTTCCTCAAAGCGATTCGAAGTCGTGCTATAGGTGAGCGCGAGCAAGAACGCTAACAACGCAAAGAGCGCGGCGACTAACGAGCCAACAGGCGGGGCCTCATCTGCTGAATAGTGTTTGAGAAAATACCGCCCGACCATGACGCCAGACATAACGGCACCAAAGATCAACACGATGGTCACAACTAACGCTTCTATTAAAGCCAAACCTGCGAAGATGCCCATTCATCACCCTAAAGGAAAACACAGTAATATTCCGAAACGAGTCAAAGCCTATCCTGCAGAATACTCTGCACCACGAATGACGTAGTCCGGGAGCTTCTCTGGACTTGGATAAACCTGTATGGATTTGATGTTTTCCCGAGGATAAAGGTGCAAAGCGCCCTCGGCCTCGACAGACATATAAGGCTGTTTAAGCGCATTATCGATGTTTTTAACAAGCTGCATTGGGTCTAACACTTGCTTGGCAAAATCAAACGACACCATGCTGCCATCGACAAAACGAATCACTAAACTTTTTTTATTATCCATAGCGCTCTCTGCTCACATAAACGTATGACTCTAAAGTTAGCTGCTAATTCGCAGATGCGCAAAGACTGAGACGCGACAGGTCGAGCGAGGCGCTTACAGTTCAACGCCCAATTTAGATGCATGTTTCGGCAAACCGAAAGAGATTAGTGCGGTGATTAGAATGAACGCCGCCGAAACCCATAAGCACATCTCTAGCCCATACGCTTGATAAAGCCATCCCGATAACACCGTGCCGATCAGCCGCCCCATCGCGTTTGCCATATAGTAAAAACCGACATCAAGCGAGACGCCATCCTCCCCAGCATAGCTAACAATCAAATAACTATGCAGGGAGGAGTTTATGGCAAACAATGCGCCAAACACGAGCAAGCCGATGATCAGTGCCTGCTGTGTATACCAGTCAAACGCAAACGCAAGAGCAATGAACGCCGGAAG
>NZ_LWFT01000958.1:0-1697 GCF_001635105.1 Oleiphilus sp. HI0079 | reverse complement strand
TTCAATTGGCTCGTCATTATCGGCTGTTTCGTTGTGCTCGCTTCGTCGCTGCATTGGGCCTTGAAGATCGTTGCCTTAGCGATTCTTGGCGGGCGGCAACTTGGCCTAGGTATTCTACTGCACGAATGTTCGCATCAGGCATTTTTTAGTACGGTGCGTTTGAACCGTTTTGTTGGGCACTGGTTTGCTGGCATGCCCATGCTGATACCATTTGATTTTTATCGACCTTATCATTTAAAGCATCATGCCAAAACCGGAACGGATGAAGACCCGGATCTAGGAAATATCGCGCAATACCCAGTTACTAAGTCCAGCTTTTTGCGCAAGATCTTGCGCGATGCATTCGGCCTTTCTGGAAGTAAGATGCTCTACGGCGTATTGTTCTTTGTGTTGCCTGGTCGTCAGGGCAGCACTGTGTCGCTTGGCACAAACGAACAAGAAGGCGCTTACAATCAATCTGGATTGAAAAATTATACGCAGGTACTGTTGTGTCATGGCGCGATGATCGCGGTGTTTTACGGAGTCGGTCAGCCGTTGTTGTATGTGTACTGGTGGGTGGCGTTTATCTTTTTCTACCCATTCATTGTGCGCTTGCGTCAGATAGCTGAGCACGGCGCGATGCCCGCTTTTGCATCAGACGATGTAAGAGATACCACGCGGACGACGATTGCGCGATGGTGGGAGCGAGCGCTCTTTGCACCAAATTATGTGAATTACCATTGCGAGCATCATTTTTTGCCTACGGTGCCGAGCTATCACTTGCCAAAAATGCATGCTTTATTAAAGGCGCGAGGGTTTTATCAAGATAAACCAGAAGCGCTTATTGAGCGCGGCTATCCCGAGATCGTGCGCATTGCGAGCAGCGCAAGCTAGAGCCTTAATTCAGAACGCTGTTTGGGCTAGTGCTTGCCCTGAACAAAGCGAAACGAAGCGGTGTCTTTACCGCCGTGTTTTGATCGATACAGAGCTTGGTCTGCGCGATCAATAACCGAGAGCTCTGTATCACCGATGGTTGAGATTGTGCTGCCAATGCTGACCGTCAGCGGTTTTTGCAATCCAAAGTCATGTAAGCGTACCGCTTGCAGAAGTTTTGCTGCGATGATCGGTAAGGCGCCCTGATTGGTTTTGCTGGTTATGACGATGAACTCCTCTCCGCCCCAGCGTCCTGCGAAGTCAATTTCTCGAATACTGGAGCGAATAAGCGCAGCGAGCTCTGTGAGTATGCGGTCGCCCTCTAAATGCCCAAGTGTGTCATTCACGTGCTTAAAGTCGTCAATGTCGATGAGCAGTACCGCAAAAGGGCTCATTTCACGCTTTTGTCGTTCGAGTTCTATTTTAATAAACTCCTTAATTCGATAGCGATTCCATAGGCCTGTAAGGGCGTCTTTTCTGTAGAGTTCTTCCAGTTCTTTTGCGTGCTTCTCCAAATAGGCCTCATTGAGTGTTTTCTCAAGATTGAGTATCGCTACCATGAAAAGAACAATGGAGAATGCGGCGGCAAAACTTTGTAACTGCAAAAGGCTAATCCACGGAACGTCGCTTGAAAAAGGACCATGAGAGAGCCATGTCGCGACGATGGCAAAGCTAAGCACGCTAGCTTGCACCGTGAAGATCAAGCGCTGGCCATATCGAAAAAGTAGCGCAAACAGCATGGGCAGAAGAAGAAATATGGCGTAATCGATGTGTCCCGGGAAGTG
>NZ_LWFT01000957.1:0-1373 GCF_001635105.1 Oleiphilus sp. HI0079 | reverse complement strand
CCATTTATGGTACTGCCCATATACACCAACTTAGTTAAGCATGATGGGCGTTTACTTGAAGCAGCGGCCGATCTCGGTGCTACTCCAGTAGGTTCTTTTTTCAAAATAACGTTGCCCCTTTCGATTTCGGGAATTATTGCAGGCTCGATGTTGGTATTTATTCCGTCCGTAGGGGAGTTTGTTATACCTGAGTTGTTAGGTGGTCCCGATACGCTCATGATTGGTAAGTTATTGTGGAGCGAGTTCTTCAATGCCCGCAATTGGCCGGGAGCTGCGGCCGTAGCGGTAATTATGCTCGTATTACTGATTATTCCCATAACGATCTTCCAGCGGTATCAGGCAAAAGATTTTGAGGAGAAAGCCAGTGAGCACGAATAAAACAAATACGCTTTCCTGGGCAATCCTTTTTGGCGGATTTCTATTCCTCTATTTGCCTATCTTTATTTTGATTGTCTACTCGTTTAATGAGTCGCGCTTGGTCACGGTTTGGGCTGGATTCTCTACCAAGTGGTATGGCGAACTGTTTGAAGACGAGCAAATGATGAATGCTGTCTGGATGAGTTTAAAAATTGCTTTTCTGAGCGCTAGCGCGGCTGTGGCACTAGGCACGTTGGCCGCAATAGCGCTGGTTCGATCAGGCGCATTCAAGGGAAAGACCTTATTTACCGGTATGATTACCGCTCCCTTGGTTATGCCCGAGGTGATCACCGGCTTGTCGTTGTTATTGTTGTTTGTGACATTGTCCCAGATGATTGGCTGGCCTTCCGAACGGGGAGCGATGACGATTTGGATTGCACACACAACGTTTAACATGGCTTATGTGGCTGTTGTTGTATCCGCTCGGCTAAGAGAGCTGGACCAACGTCTTGAGGAAGCTGCAATGGATCTTGGCGCGAACAAGTTACAGGTGTTCATATATATCACTTTGCCAATAGTCGCTCCGGCTTTGTTGGCAGGTTGGTTACTCGCTTTTACATTATCACTTGATGATTTGGTCATTGCGAGTTTTGTATCCGGCCCAGGTTCTACTACATTACCAATGGTTGTATTCTCAAGCGTCAGACTTGGAGTGAGCCCTAAGATCAATGCGCTAGCAACGTTGCTAGTGCTTGCGGTATCCGTCGCAGCATTTATTGCTTGGTGGATTATGCGAAGAAATGAATTGCAACGACAAAAGGAGATTCAATCTGCTTACAGTAAGTAGATTAATCAAAGACTTAAGGCATAAAAAACTAAGGCTTAATGGATTATGTGCGGGCTAGTGGAAAACAGACCGAACCTCAAGAAAATCAATAATGGGTGTAATCGAGGAGAACTTATGAAAACGATAAAAAATATTGTACTTGCTAGTACATGTGCGATGGCTTCTGCTG
>NZ_LWFT01000956.1:0-1143 GCF_001635105.1 Oleiphilus sp. HI0079 | reverse complement strand
TCGAGCTGGTGCTTGGGGCGATGCGGGCGCGTTCAGCTTTTATCCCGGAAAGGTTCTAGGTGCGCTGGGTGATGGTGGAGCAATCACGACGGACGATTCTGAGCTTGCGGACACGCTTCGCTCACTGAGAAACTACGGGTCTGAAGAGCGCTATGTTCATGGTTTGCAAGGTGTGAATAGTCGTTTGGATGAAATTCAAGCTGCGATGCTGTCTGTTAAGTTGAAGTATCTGGATCAAGAGATTGCGGTAAGGCGAGCGATCGCTCAGAAGTATCTAACAGATATTTCGTCTAAATTTTTAACGCTACCTTATAGCGGAATCACTGAAGAACATGTTTGGCATTTGTTCGTTGTGCAGTGTGAAGCGCGTGATGCGCTCCAAGCTTACCTTGCCGATAATGGCGTGAAGACGCTCGTGCACTATCCGATCCCTGCGCATAAACAGAAAGCCTACCCCCATTTTAATGACCTTTCTTTGCCCGTGACTGAGAGGCTGAGTCGCACTGTTTTAAGCTTGCCGATATCGCCTTGCATGACAGAACAAGAAGTTGAACACGTGATTAAAGCCGTTAATGGGTTCTCAGCATGACCTTATCCAATGGGCAACCGAAGGTACTCGACGACGTCGTATTTATTTGTTTTGTATACAATCAAAAGAAATTTGTGCGCGAAGCGATAGATTCAGCAATCAATCAGACGTGCTATCCCTCGCGACTCATTATTATGGATGATGCTTCATCAGATGGAACTCAGGAAGTCATTGAGGATGTCATTAAGTCGGCTCCGTCGGAGCTGACTATCGAGTATTGGCGTAATGACCAGAACCTTGGCTTGAATGCGCAGCTAAACAAATTGTCTGGGCAGTTCGAGAATACGCTTATGGTGTTTCAAGCGGGTGATGATATCTCGGAGCCGACGCGGGTGGAGGAAACCTACGCATGTTGGCTAGCGAACGACCGGCCACCGCTTATTGTTGCAAGATATGATGAGATTGATGAAAACGGCGACATGGTTTCTTCCTTCTCTGCGTCGGCCAAGCCGCAAAAAAAATACACATTCAAACGCTTAGTGAACAGGCGAGCCACTATTTATGGATGTTGCCCCGCGTATCATTCGCAGGTGTTTAACCATTTTGGTCGAATA
>NZ_LWFT01000955.1:0-626 GCF_001635105.1 Oleiphilus sp. HI0079 | reverse complement strand
GCGCCAGAGCTCTTATCGTATTCATGTTCAGACCTATTTTCTCAGCGATTGACAACAACACACCTGCGGTTTCGAGACGCGGCAAATCGCAGTGCATTCAATCCCCTAATTATCCTCCTGTTTACATAAGATAAACATCAAAACTTTGTAAACTGCATCGAAGACGGGGACTGACTCAAAACTTAGTGAGTTATCCTGTGCTTGTAATGGAACAAAGCACGGTAAAGATTTGGAATGAGACTTAAGCTGAGTTGAACGCATCAACGACGCGCTCGACTCAAAAGCAGGCAGATCAAAGGAGCATTAACTTAGCGCACTCAATCAAAGATTTTCAACGTCGTACTCATTAGCCGTAGAGTTCTAACCAAACTACCACTCCCCCGTATTCTCCATACTCGCCCATGGCTCTTGCGCTGGCAGGGCATCACCTTTTTGAAGCAGCTCCACACTGATACCATCGGGGGATCGAATGAACGCCATATGCCCATCACGTGGCGGTCGATTAATCGTCACGCCCATAGCTTGAAGGTGCGCGCAGAGAGCGTAAATGTCGTCAACACGGTATGCAAGATGGCCAAAATTTCGACCACCCGAGTAGTCTTCTGGATCCCAGTTATACGTCAGTT
>NZ_LWFT01000954.1:0-1374 GCF_001635105.1 Oleiphilus sp. HI0079 | reverse complement strand
GAAATAAACAAATTGCTGAAACACAACAAGACAACTTCCATCTAAATGGAGGGATTTAGCCCCTAAAATAAGCAAAACTGCAGCTATCTTGCATTAACGATTGCGTATCAAGGAAACCAGCACTAAACTTGGCGTCAAATGAAAATTCGTCAGCAAAGAGTGCCTAATGCCCTCCATACTCGTTTTAAACGGTCCGAACCTTAACTTACTAGGCAAACGTGAGCCGCACATTTATGGTTCAGAGACCCTTCAAGACATCGTAACCCGCCTCGAGACGCATACAGAAGGCACGACGTTATCAATCAAGCATTTTCAAAGTAACGCTGAGCACGAACTCATTGAACATGCACATGGAGCAAGAGAGAGTGACGTATGCGCCATTATTATTAACCCTGGAGCATTTACGCACACCAGCATTGCATTGAGAGATGCGCTTTTGGCAACAGATCTTCCTTTCTATGAAGTGCACATTTCAAATGTACATGCTCGCGAAGAGTTTCGACATAAATCTTATTTTTCTGACAAAGCGGTTGCCGTCATCTGCGGCCTCGGAACTCACGGATATGACGCAGCAGTCCTATCCGCCCTCCGAACTGCGCAATCGTAAGTGGCCTGAGAGAGAAAACTATGGATATCCGCAAGATAAAAAAACTAATTGAACTAATTGAAGACTCAGATGTAGAGCTTCTCGAAATCACCGAGGGAGAAGAATCGATTAAGATTTCTCGCCGCTCAAGTCAAGCAACCGCACACGCCGCTGCACCGACTCCAAATCCTGTCATACAGGCGGCACCTCCAACCACGACGGAACCGGATCAAACAACAGAACAAGCACTTCCTACGATCAACTCTCCAATGGTCGGCACGTTCTATCGCTCCCCCTCACCAGAAGCGCAACCGTTTGTTCAAGTGGGTCAGGAAGTAAATGTGGGTGATGTGCTCTGTATCGTTGAAGCCATGAAAATGATGAACCAAATCGAAGCAGATCGGAGTGGCACGATTTCAGAGATCCTGATCGAAAACGGAGCACCTGTCGAGTTCGATCAACCGCTATTTAGCATTTCGTAATAGGCCAGCCCTCAATCATGCTTAGAAAAGTACTTATTGCGAACCGCGGAGAAATCGCGCTGCGAATTCTTCGTGCGTGTAAAGAAATGGGAATCCCCAGCGTCGCCGTGCACTCCAAAATTGATCGGGATCTCATGCATGTTCGTCTCGCCGACGAATCAGTTTGCATTGGCGGCAATCAGCCCACAGAGAGCTACCTGAATATCCCAGCGATTATCAGCGCAGCAGAAGTGACCAATGCTGATGCTATTCACCCGGGGTATGGTTTTTTAGCTGAGAACGCAGATTTCGCTGAACGAGTGGAGC
>NZ_LWFT01000953.1:0-622 GCF_001635105.1 Oleiphilus sp. HI0079 | reverse complement strand
CTCGTTGATCAGTCTTTCTAGATGTCTCGCGTTACGCATGATCTGAATAGGGTTTTTACGATCGAGCGGAAGTTGGTAATGGGCGACGTTCCACTCGGTTAGCCGCTGCGCAAGTTTGCCTCCAGAAGAGGCGACGCTCGATCGATGACCTTGTTGGCTAAGAAACTCGGCAAGCTCTAATGTGCCTTGCTCAACACCACCACTTTCCAGGGCGGGGAGCACTTGCAGGATGTGATTAAACATCTTGCCCCTCGTGTTTTGATCGCCAGGTTTCATATCGCATCAAGAGCCACTCAGTTGCTCTTTCAGCTTCATGCAGTCCGGTCTGCTGGCGGTTGTTTATGTCTGATTCAGGCGAGAGGTCTGCGAGCCTCATTACATGGTTTTCCCGATATAGTCGCTCAAGTTCATTGCGAAGACGATTCTTTCTAAATAATTTATGACGCGTGGCGAGCTCTATGACGCCAGTGGGTTTCGCGGCAGAGAGCGCCTCGTAAATCATGTTGCTGCTGTCGGCGCTGACCCAAACTTGTTTTGCGCGGTGTATTGCTTGGTCCAGATCATGGTTTGCGCTCAAAAAACGTAGCCTTGGTAGCTCGGCTTTGATTCTTTCGATTGTTGT
>NZ_LWFT01000952.1:0-1420 GCF_001635105.1 Oleiphilus sp. HI0079 | reverse complement strand
CCAAGGTGACTCAGAGTTGCTCCCCTCCCTAAAACAGACGAGCGAAGCCTTACATTATTCGGAACGAACACTCATTAGAAAGCTACAGCAACTAGAAACCTCTTACAAAGAGATACTCGAGGCCGAGAGACGATCATTTGCCGACAAGCTTTTAAGAGATGCGAGATACACCATTTTTGAAATCGCAGATATTCTAGGGTACAAAGAGTCCGCCAGTTTTTGCCGTGCGTTTAAAAACTGGTTTGGGCAGAGCCCTTCAGCCTATCGCCGTAGCCCTCGGGCATAACCCCCCTTCGGTTCACTGAGAAAATCGCTTATCAACATCGACTATGATGTCGATGACAACAGCATCTCAATGTGTGGAATGCCGTCTTCGTCATATTCGTCCGAGACCTGCTCATATCCAAACTGACTATAAAAGCGCTTCAGATGAGCCTGAGCAGAGATGCGATTGCCCATGCCTGGGTATAATTTTTGTGCATCCTCCAGCACATGCTCCATGAGTAGAACGCCAAGACCCGTCGCTCTAGCATGACGCGCAACAACGACTCTGCCAACCGCGGGCTCTGCAAATTTAAGCCCGGGCGGCACTAGGCGCGCATAAGCGAGAATGGCGCCACTTTGATCACGACAAAAAACGTGTAATGCATCGTCATCTTTGGTATCGATATCCGGATAAATGCAGTCCTGCTCGATCACAAACACATCCTGACGCAGCATCAAAATTCGATGCATCTCGTGCGCGCTCATCTCTGTAAAAGGCTTACTAAACCAAGTAATCGCGTTTTTATTCATCAAATCGTCTTTTAATTGTTTACCCGCATGAAGATTGTGGAATAATACATCTCTAAAGGCGTGCACTAAACGATAATCATAACTTTGAGCCACGTTGTACATCATGAAGTTAAAAGCATTTCTCAAAAAAACACTCGTTTCATCCGAATTGGATCAGAAACTCGATCGCATCAAAAATCCTGTTGGGTCTCTAGGTTACGATCCTTGGGGCCTCAACACAGATACCAACAAAATTATGTTCTCCCTATTTTCGACCATTTACGACAAGTACTTTCGTGTCGAAACACATGGCATCGAACATATTCCTAGTAGTGGTCCGGTGTTGATCGTGGCGAACCATAGTGGACAGTTGCCTATCGATGGAACGCTCATTGGCTATGCTGTGGCAAACCGGGAGCATGCTCCGCGCTATCCACGAGCAATGATAGAGCGATTTTTTCCTACTGTTCCTTATGTTGGCAATGTACTCAATCAGTTAGGCGCAGTGCTTGGAGACCCAACCAACTGTGCCAAAATGCTAGATAATGGCGAGGCCGTTATCGTCTTTCCGGAAGGTATTAGAGGCTCTGGTAAACCCTATAGCAAACGTTATGAATTGCAGCGATTTGGCAATGGCTTTGTACGA
>NZ_LWFT01000951.1:0-1293 GCF_001635105.1 Oleiphilus sp. HI0079 | reverse complement strand
GAATCACAAGCTCCAAATGTTGACTATTCAAACTAAAGGTTACATTGGGAAATTTTTGTTGGTATGCATCGGGATGCGGCAACTCTGCTAAAGGCAACTTTACCGTGATCGCTGTATTGTTCACTCCGGTGGTCTTGGCAATCAGGTCGACAAACGATGAAAGCAACACTATCGAGACGAATAGTCGCAATGAATCCAGATCGAACTTCTCGACCACTCGAAATATCGTCTGGCCCTCCATCACGTCACTTTCAATGCTAATGATGGCGATGCGCGTAGCAATCATCTTGCGCACGAGCTCAAAGGTATCCTTTACCGTTGGAGCAGCTAACGCGCCATAACCAAGCGGTCCGTGCGAAGAGGCCTGACTAATGCTTGATATCCCAAGCTCCAAGGGCAATCGGTCATCCGCCTCTAAAGCCTTGAGCTGGGCACGCTCTAGTAAACGTCGAAACTGCTCAAAACTGATGAAGCTCTGGCTTTCCAAAAGACTCACCCAGCTAAGGCTATTACCTTTGAACAATTCAGAGGGTTCTGTACCTAAATTACGTAGGTGCGCTACCAGCAACCGTGCATAGCTAGGGTGAATAGAAGGTAAGAGGTAGTCAGTATTACTCGTCATGATTGGCAGAATATGACGAAACACTGCCACTTTCAACGCTTATTTCTCATTGCTGTTAGTGTTTCAATAACATCCACAGCAAGCATTTCGTTAGTGCTAGCAACGCGCACGAATGTATTGCAGACAACAAACAATAACGACAAACCTGCACGGAGAACAAATATGTCTGCTGGCACTTTTACTGCACCAACCGGTGAAACCTACACGGACAAAAAGCGTCACGCATGGATGGTTTCGCTCATGATTCCGGCGCTCGCCATTGCAGGGCCTTTACTCTACAACAATACCCTGAATGAATGGTTTCTTTGGATGTTTATCGCATTTTGGTACGTGCTGTTTCCAATCATCGACTTTGTAATGGGAGAGGACACAAGCAATCCACCGGAAGCGGTCGTTCCACAACTTGAAGCAGACCCGTATTACAAGCTAATTGCACGCATCCATGTCCCTATCGTCATCGCCGTGTTCATATATATCGGTTGGTTTGTTGCAAACACTGATTTAAGCGCGGGCGGATACATCGCCTCAGCGTTAACTGCAGGCTATATCGGCGGGCATGGTCTTAACATTGGCCACGAGCTGGGGCACAAAAAGAATAAGCCCGATCAATGGCTAGCGAAAATCGTACTAGCACCGGCCGCTTATGGTCACTTTTTTGTTGAGCACAACCG
>NZ_LWFT01000950.1:0-19742 GCF_001635105.1 Oleiphilus sp. HI0079 | reverse complement strand
CAAGGCCATATCCGGCGCACCCAACTTTGGTTGGACATTCTATGCGCCTCTTTCCACAACATATGCCCCTGATACAGTGACTTACTTTATCTTTGGTGTGCATATGATGGGCATCTCTTCGATTATGGGGGCGATCAACGTTATCGCAACCATTTTGAATATGCGTGCGCCGGGCATGACGCTAATGAAAATGCCGTTGTTTGTCTGGACATGGTTGATTACAGCCTTCCTGCTCATCGCTGTTATGCCGGTATTGGCTGGCGTTGTCACCATGATGCTAATGGACGTTCACTTCGGTACGAGCTTCTTCAATGCGGCAGGTGGTGGTGATCCAGTTCTGTTCCAGCACATTTTCTGGTTCTTTGGGCACCCTGAGGTGTACATCATGATCCTCCCTGCTTTTGGAGTGGTGAGTCAGATTATTCCAACATTTTCGCGTAAACGGTTGTTTGGCTATCACTCGATGGTGTACGCAGTTGCATCCATTGCAATACTCTCGTTCATCGTTTGGGCGCACCATATGTTTACGGTTGGCATGCCCTTATTTGGCGAGCTGTTCTTTATGTATGCAACTATGTTGATTGCAGTGCCAACTGGGGTAAAAGTCTTTAACTGGATCACCACCATGTTCAGAGGCTCTCTCACATTTGAAACGCCTATGCTGTTTTCAATTGCCTTTGTGGTGCTGTTTACCATTGGAGGTTTCTCAGGCTTGATGCTGGCGATTGCGCCATCGGATTTCCAATATCACGATACGTACTTCGTTGTTGCACATTTCCATTACGTTCTCGTACCAGGAGCTATCTTTGGTATTTTCGCGGCTGTTTATTATTGGCTGCCTAAATGGTGCGGCCGGATGTACAGCGAGACCTTGGGCAAATTGCATTTTTGGTTATCGTTTGTGGGTATGAATCTCGCATTCTTCCCAATGCACTTCTTGGGGCTGGCTGGTATGCCGCGGCGTATTCCAGATTACGCGTTGCAGTTTGCAGATTTTAATAGCATATCGACTGTTGGCGCGTTTATGTTTGGCGCAACGCAGTTGCTATTTCTTTACCTTGTCATAAAGACGATTCGAAGCGGAGAGCCGGCGACAGATCAGGTTTGGGAAAGTGCTGAAGGGCTAGAGTGGACTATTCCGTCTCCCGCGCCTTACCACACATTTTCTACACCGCCTGAGGTGAAGTAGTCAATCGTAGTGAGTATTGTACGAAGTTAAGGGGGAGGCATATGCAAAACCAGGCAACAAAAAGAACCGTTCTAAAGTCGCTTTTTGCTGTTGTGGCCATGTTTGGTTTTGGCTTTGCGATGGTCCCCCTTTATGACGTTTTTTGTGACATCACTGGACTGAATGGCAAAACCTCAGGCCGATATGATGCTTCTCTTGTAGAAGAGCATATCGTCGATGCAGAGCGTCAAGTTCGCGTTCAGTTTGTTACACAAAACAATGAGAATATGCCGTGGGAGTTTCGCCCAGTTGATTATCAGGTGAGCGTGCATCCCGGAGCCATGATCGCTGTCGATTTTTATGCCAAAAATCCGACTAGTAAGCCCATGGTTGCGCAAGCAGTTCCAAGCCTCTCGCCATCCGAAGGTACGGATTTTTTCCATAAAACAGAATGTTTTTGCTTTAACCGGCAAGTGTTAAAGCCCGGGGAAGAGGTGTTGATGCCTCTGCGTTTTGTGGTCGATGAATCGTTGCCCGAGCATCTGGGTACATTGACGTTGTCATACACCCTGTTTGATCAGACTGAAACTTTGGCACCCGAAGACTTGGAGCAAGCCTTACAACAAGCAGCACTGTGAAAATAATAATTGGACGTCCGCGAGCGGTTTAGCGCGTCTTGAATGAGAATAGGAGTCTAGATAAATGAGTGCAGAAACATCTTATTATGTGCCGGCGCAGAGTCGTTGGCCTATCGTTGCAACCATCGGTTTATTCTTGACACTGGTGGGCGCAGGAAGCGTTATGAACGCAGCTTCTGCTGGTGAGAGCACCGGCATGTCTTGGTTAATGTTCTTTGTCGGTTCATTGATTATGGCGTATATGCTGTTCGGCTGGTTTGGCCACGTTATCCAAGAAAGCCGTGCTGGCATGTACAGCGAGCAGATGGATCGATCATTCCGCTGGGGAATGAGCTGGTTCATTTTTTCGGAAGTGATGTTTTTTGCCGCTTTTTTCGGTGCGCTGTTTTATGTGCGGGTCTTTTCCGTGCCATGGATCGGCGGTGAGGGCAGCAATGCATCAACCGGTGAATTGCTTTGGCCCGAGTTTCAAGCAACGTGGCCGTTAATGGTGAACCCGGATAACACTACGTTCCCTGGTCCTAAGGCCTTAATTGACCCTTGGCATTTGCCGTTGTTGAACACTATCTTGCTTGTAGCATCGAGTGTGACCGTGACGATCGCACATCACGCTTTGAAAGATGGTAATCGCGCGAAGCTGAAAGGTTTTTTGCTTGCAACAATTGCACTCGGCGCGGTGTTCTTATTTTTCCAGGGAGAAGAATATGTTGAGGCGTATAACGACCTAGATTTGACATTGCAATCAGGTATTTATGGTACGACCTTCTTCTTGCTTACGGGGTTCCATGGTGCGCACGTGACGCTGGGCACAATCATGCTGATTATTATGTACTTCCGTATTCGGAAAGGGCACTTTGACAAAGATAACCACTTTGCGTTTGAGGCAACCAGTTGGTATTGGCACTTTGTCGATGTGGTTTGGCTAGGTCTGTTTTTCCTTGTTTATATTCTTTAAGAAGCAAACCGAATGATCAGATGGGCGAGGGGTTAAGTTTTAACTCCCCCGTCCATAAGGCATAAAGAACGACCAAGACAATGAGTGCGGCTAGAAAGACGCGTACTGTTAAGGAATGAGCAACTCGCTTTGATTTGCTGTCGTCTTTAACCAAGAAAAATAGGCCGCTAAACAGACTGATAACAACGCCAATCAAGAGCACGGCAATGATGATTTTTAACATGTTGTCGGTTCTTTTTATTTGATAGGAGGCTGCAGTGTAGCCTGCGAGGCAAAGCACTTCAAAGCCAAGAGTAGTATGAGAAGTATGGTTGGACGAAGTAAAGGCGCGGCAAAACCTCTAATTCTGGTCTGGTTGTTCTTCCTTATTTTTTTCCCCTTGATGCTAAAGCTTGGTTTTTGGCAGCTAGACAGAGCTGATCAAAAACGATTGTTACTCGCAGAGCAGCAGCAACGAACAAGTGCGATCAGTCGCGCTTTTGCTTCAGACGAAACGGCCAAGCGCTTTGAGCGGTTAACATTAAGAGGGCGTTATTTGGATCGGCACTTGCTTCTGGATAACCGCCAAAAAAAAGGACGTGTGGGTTACGAATTGCTGACTCTGTTTGAGGCCGAAACGGGTGAGTTCTTATTGGTAAACCGAGGTTGGCTGCCGGCACCAAAGTATCGCAGCGAATTTCCGGAGGTTGGCTTGCCCTCTGCAGCGAATAGCAGTGTTGCTTTGGACGGTTATTTTTATTGGCCAGATAAGCAACTGACCGTGTTTGAGAGTAGCCTTGAATCAGATGGGAAAAACAGTTGGCGTATTCAGGGGCTTGATTGGCCGGCCATTGAACAGTTGTTTATGACTAGGCTTGTTACGAACAGCGAATTCCGGCTTTTTTCAGGGGACGTTGTGGGTGCCGAAGATGTGTACTGGGACTATCAGATGATGAATCCGGAAAAGCATCAGGGCTATGCCTTGCAATGGTTTTCAATGTCCTTTGCCTTATTGCTACTGGCATGTTTTACCACTTTTAAGTTATGGCCAAGGGCCGACAAACAATATCAAGAATAATAGATCAGGAAGTACGGGAGTATCTTGTGAGTACTGAAACACTACAACTTAATTCAGAGCATCAACGTCGTCGCAACCAACTTAAATTATTGGCTATTTTTGCGGTGGCGGGCGTTCCGGTCATTCTGGCAATGCTTATGTACTTTGGCAGCTTCGCCATACCAACAGGTAAGACCAATAAAGGTGAGCTAATTGCTCCTGCTTTATCGTTGGCTGCTTTTGGCTTGCAGCCGACGAGTGACGGCTTATATAAGGAAACTCAGGGAAAGTGGTTGTTGATTCAGACCGGCAGCGGTGAGTGTGATGTTGTATGTCAGGATATGGCGCATACAGCTCGACAGGTAAATATTTTAATGGCTAGAGAGCAGGGGCGTGTCGCCCGAGTGTTTATGACGCCCGACGAACAGACTTTTCGCAGTGTGCTTGCAGAAGACTACCCAGAGCTTCAATACCTACCTATAGACCATAAGGTGCAAGCTGCGCTGCCAAGAATCATCAACAGCGAAGCGAATTCCACTTGGCAGCTTTGGATAAGCGACCCACTTGGCAACGTGATTCTGCATTACGATACCTCACATAGTGGTTATGACCTTAAAGACGATTTGAAGAAGCTACTTAAGCTGTCAAATATCGGTTAGAACGAAAGAGGTTTACGATGCATCGGAAGAGAATCTATAGAGTGGCTTTGTTATCGATGCTGCTCGCTATTGTGGTCGTGATGCTCGGCGCTTGGACGAGGCTTGTGGATGCGGGTCTTGGTTGCCCAGATTGGCCAGGCTGCTATGGCTTTCTTACTGTTCCAGAGTCGCCTGAGAAAATAGCAATCGCAGAAGCACGGTTCCCTGAAGCGCCGGTTGAAGTAGAAAAAGGTTGGCCAGAGATGATTCATCGTTATTTTGCGAGTAGCTTAGGGTTTGTCATCTTATGCCTGTCTATCTATGCGTTTCGGGCGCAGAGACAGATAAGATACTCGGCTCAGGAATCAGCATTACCGACTTGGCATATTTATGGCCTGCTAGCGTTGGTGATTTGTCAGGGTTTGTTCGGTATGTGGACGGTAACGCTC
Organism: Oleiphilus sp. HI0079; assembly: GCF_001635105.1. Classification (NCBI taxonomy): domain Bacteria; kingdom Pseudomonadati; phylum Pseudomonadota; class Gammaproteobacteria; order Oceanospirillales; family Oleiphilaceae; genus Oleiphilus; species Oleiphilus sp. HI0079. The sequence goes on along the minus strand of NZ_LWFT01000950.1, from coordinate 14,858 downwards.
AAGCTCTGGCCGCAAGTTGTCAGCGCACACCTTCTCGGAGGGTTCGCGACACTGTCCCTTTTGTTTCTGCTGGTGCTTCGTACCGGTTCTGGCGCGATGAGTAAGGGACTTAACGAGGCCTTATCTCTTCTCAAGCCTTTGAAGCGCTTTGCGATGTTTGGTTTGATTTTGGTTGTTCTTCAAATCTTTTTGGGGGCGTGGACAGCCTCTAATTATGCGGCGCTTGCTTGTGGGGATGAACTGCCAGGTTGTCAGGGCTCACTTTGGCCTGAAATGGATTTTGCGAAGGGGTTTGATTTTACCCAAGAGGTTGGCCCAAATTATTTGGGCGGCACCATGGATAATGCGAGCCGAGTCGCCATTCAGGTCGCACATCGGATCGGCGCCATCGTTCTCGTTGCTTATCTGCTTTGGATGGCGCTGCGCTTGTGGCGGCTAAAGACCGTTCCCGCAGTGCGTAGCGGGGTCATTACGATGCTGGTTATTTTGATTGCACAAGTGCTGCTCGGTTTGAGCAATGTGATCCTGTTAGTTCCTTTAGCCGTTGCAGTTGCGCATAATGCAGTAGGTGCTTTGTTGTTGTTAAGCATGGTCAATCTTAATTTCCAATTACATCGTCTAGAAAAATAATAAGATGGGAGGAAGAAATGAAAGCAACATCAATGATAGGGGGAGCGCCCGCTTCCGCTTCCTGGAAGGATTATCTCGAACTCTGTAAGCCTAAAGTAGTCGCGCTCATGTTGCTGACCTCTGTGGTGGGGATGCTGTTGGCGACTTACAGTTTGCCTTCCTGGCAAGCTTTGATTCTAGGAAATTTAGGCATTGCATTAATGGCTGGATCCGCGGCTGCGATTAATCACGTTGTTGATCAGAGAATTGATGTACACATGGCTCGGACCCGCAATCGACCGCTTGCTGTTGGTAAGGTCGATAGTGCTTCGGCTCTGATATTTGCCGCGGCCATCGGTGCCCTTGGTATGCTTGTGCTGATGGTTTGGGTAAATGCCCTAACAGCCTGGCTCACGCTTGCTTCTTTAATCGGTTACGCACTGATATATACCATGTATTTAAAGCGTGCGACGCCACAGAATATTGTTATTGGCGGCTTGGCCGGTGCGGCGCCGCCGTTGTTAGGATGGACTGCATCAACAGGCTATTTAGATCCGCATGCTTTGTTGCTGGTGTTGATTATCTTTGCTTGGACGCCACCACATTTTTGGGCGCTAGCGATTCACCGTAAAGAAGAATATGCAAAGGTAGGTATTCCCATGCTTCCAGTAACGCATGGTGAGCGTTTTACGAAGCTACATATTTTGCTCTACACCGTCATTCTGTTATTGGTGACTGTGTTGCCGTATATCACTGGGATGAGCGGTGAGGTTTACTTGGTCTCTGCGTTACTGTTGGGCGCACGTTTTATGCAATGGTCGGTAAGGATGATTCGAAACAAGCACAAGCACGATGCGATTAATACCTTCAAATTCTCGATTACGTATCTGATGCTATTGTTCGTCGCTCTGTTAGTGGACCATTACACGCGGCCGGTGCTAGTCGGTTTTTAGGCCCGACTCTAGCTTCTTGCTTCTTCAAGAATGGCGAGAATATTCGAAAGGATATCTCGCATATCAATGTAGGTCTTTGTTCTGGGGATAAGCGCTGCGAGACGCTCATCCAATTCTTCCACTTTCGACCCAATTCGGCGAATGCCTTCCGTAATGAATTCGTAGGGGTAGTGGTGATCTTGGATGCTGAGTTTGTTTAGCTCTCCGATCTCTTGCGAGAACATGCTCGCAATGTCGTAGATAAAATCTTTATCCGAGATGCTCGATGCTTCCCAATAAGCATCGTCTAACAGCTCGCTGAAACTCATGAACTCGTTTATAACGTGGGCAATAGAAGGGCTCGACACATTGCTGTCCTCGCTAATTTGATGCTTCAAATATAGCAGAGGGCAGGCAAAATGCTGCTGAAATTTTAGGGAATGATGGCTCCTGCTGTACCTTGGTAGGTATACGCGGGAATCGGTTCAGCCGAGATAATTTGGTTGCCATCACTATCGAGTACCGGTTCACCATCTGCATCTGTTTCATAGGTGATGTCATAACCGGTATCCGTAACGAACGTTAGTCGAACGCCAACGCCAGGATTGGCATCCGCAAGCAGATCAAGCACGGCTTGTTTTTCGCAGTCTGTTGGGTCTTTGATAATGATGCTTTGGTTGAGTCCGTTCGCGTCGGCACCGTAGATGGCTTCTCGATATTCCGATACGTAAATGCGCACCTCGCCTGCTTTGTTGCTGGTGTAGTCCACTTCTACGCGAAGTCGCTTCAGATCAGTGTGAACGGAGTTTAAATCGAAGCTGTGTTCTTCAAGCTTGTTTGCCTCCGCATCGCATGCTCCGCCGACATCCGTTGATGGTACCCGAGTAGTTGTGCCTGAAGGGCAGTCTTCCCATGTGCTCGGGTCATCATTTGTGCGGTCGGTGTCGCAGTACTCGTTGTTGTAATCCAGCAGCAGCTGGCCGAGCTCTGTATCCTCACCATCATCGAATGAAAGGCGCGCAAAACCGCTACCGTTATTGGCGATAAGTTGTCTGACTTCAGGTTGGGTAAAACCATTTGCTTTGAAGTTCTCTGGGAGCGCCTGATAGAAGCCAATGAACGGCACGGATTCTCGTGATGCTGAAGATTCTAGATCTTCACGCTGCTCGGCAACGATAATGGACTGCTGAACGATGCGCGTAAAAGGGTTGTAGCTCATCGCGAGCTCAGCAAAGGCTAACGTTGTTGCATCCGCGTCTGTGTCGACTATGCGAATGTCATCATTCTGATAGCTGCAAAAATCGTCATCATCGGCAATGCCTTGTGCTACCTGGTTTTTGGCAATAGCAAATGCTTCTATCTCAACGCCTGGATCAGTGGTTGACACGATACTCTCAAGAAAGTCCAGGGGGTTTCTTGCGCCTGTAACTAAATCGCCAGACTTGTCGTAACTCAAGAAGTCACTAATTTGTTGATCGATAAAGTCCTTGGCTGCCTGCTCTTCAGCCGAAAGTACGCTGGAAGGCGTCATAGTCTCGATTGCTTCACGAAGGTAGAGCGGATATTCGTCGGCATCTGTGAATATTTGAAACTTGGGGTCCGGCGCTGGAATGACGACTTGAATATCTTGGCCAGCGGCACATTTTTGAGCGGTGGTTTCGAATGCCGGTTCACAGGCGCTAAGAAGGAAAGCTGACGCAAACAGCGCGCTCAGCTTAGAGAAATTCTGCATATATAACACTCACGAGACTGCTGGATCGTTACGACTTAATGAAGCGCCGAGTCTATCATTTTCTGGGTGGGCTTGTAGCGGTAGCAAGCGCCGATTAAGCGCTATTGTTCAAAAACTGTGCGCTCCTTCAGACTTGCGTGACGCGCTTGAAGGTTTCATGAAGGATGCGAGCATCATTTGAAGCTCGGTGGCGTTCCAAAGCCATCTCTTCAATAGCTTGATTGTGCACATCTTGCCAGCGCTCGATCTGCGCATCATCTAATAGTGCGCTCACCGATTCGATCTGAAAGCTGTGTTTGAGTCCTGATGTTTTGAAAAGCCGATGAAGCCAAAAGCTATCAAAGGTCCATGCATCGCAATAGACCAATGCATTGCCAAGCAAGCTGTTTAGCGCAGTCGCGACGTCGACACAATCTGTACCATTTTCTTCCAGCTCCTCACGCGATATGCCGTGAATTTTGGCTGCTTTTCCGGACCAGTCTTTCCATAAAATATGGGGTTTGATGAGCCAAGAGTGTGTGTCACCGTTCGGCATGCAGATACCTACCTCAATCGGGTAGCTCTCGATCAGATCGAGACTTGAAGCTTCAAAATCAATAAAGATAGGAAAAACAGCTGACATAATATGTGGCGCTTAAAAACAAGAAGGCTTTAATGGCTGGCTATGGTAGCCAGAGTTAGTTCATGTCGCAATTGATCACAGCAGATTAGCTTAAAAACTGAGAAGTGCGAACAAGAACTTGCGACAAGTCGAGAGTAAACCTTGTCTGATTAACTTTACTTTGCGCTTTGCAATGCAAAAGCTAGAATGCCAACGAACTGTTCAGGAGTAACATAAATGAGTGACAAGATCGTTGTGATCTATTCGGGTGGTATGGATTCTTTCACCGTTTTGCATGACGCCGTCCGCACGGGAAAGCAAGTCTATGCCGTTTCGTTTAATTATGGGCAAAAACACTCGAAAGAATTGCACTATGCACAAAAGGTTTGTGACGACTTGGCGATTCCACACAAAATAGTCGATATCACGGCCATACATCAGCTGCTTCTGGGTTCATCATTGACCGATGATATTGAAATACCCGACGGACATTATGAAGAGGAGAGCATGAAGTCGACCATGGTACCAAACCGGAACATGATCATGATCTCGCTCGCTGTTGGCTATGCAGTCTCAATTGATGCCGGTTTTGTTTATTATGGAGCACATAGTGGAGACCACGCGATCTACCCTGATTGCCGGCCTGAATTTGTGCGTAAGATGGCCGATGTCGCTCGGATTGCTAACTATGAGCCGGTCGATATTGTCGCGCCATTTTTAAATGCCACTAAGGGAGAAATTCTCGCGCAGGGTTTGAAATATGGCTTGGATTACTCCAAAACGTGGACTTGCTACAAAGGCAGAGAACGAGCATGCGGTACATGCGGTGCATGTCAGGAGCGGCTTGAGGCTTTTGCTGATAATAATGCGATAGACCCTGTGAGCTACGAGTAACCCATGGCCGTGTATGCAATAGGCGATCTTCAAGGTTGTTATACGTCTTTTCGTAAGCTTCTCAATGCGGTCGATTTTGCGTCAGAAAGAGACGAGCTGTGGCTCGCAGGCGATTTGGTGAATCGTGGTCCTGATTCGCTCAACTGTTTGCGCCTCGCTAAACGTCTCAAAGCGAAAATTGTCTTGGGAAACCATGACTTGCATCTTCTTGCTTGCTACTATAGTAAGCACTTACTTAAGAAGAAAGATACTTTGGCATCGTTACTTGAGGCTGAAGATTGTCATGCGCTGATGGAGTGGTTGCGAAGGCAGCCTTTGATCCGCGTTGATAAAGCTCGGCATTTGGTAATGAGCCACGCTGGTGTTCCGCATATCTGGAAGATCAAGCATGCAATAAAATACGCGAATGAAGTGCATGAAGTGTTGGCCAGTGAAGACGCGAAGCGATACGAGGCTTATTTCAATGCAATGTATGGGAATCAGCCGGCTGTTTGGGATGATAGTCTTAAGGGGCAAGATCGCTTGAGGGTGATTACCAATTACTTGACGCGCATGCGGTTTATTGATCAGCGTGGAGCGCTGGAGTTGAGCGCCAAAGAGGGGCTCGATAAGACGCCCTTGGGTTTCGCCCCTTGGTTTAAGCAACCAACATCAAGGAAGTGGACCATTGTTTTTGGCCACTGGGCTGCCTTAGAAGGACAGACCGAAGATGCACGTTTTCAAGCGATCGACACAGGTTGCGTATGGGGCGGAAAACTTACAGCGCTGAATTTAGATACGCTGGAACGAACAAGCGTCTAGGAATAGAGCAGAGCACGCAGCGGACTGTATTTTGCTGCAAATAATGATAAATAATACGTCGTCACGATCTGAAAGATGCGAATAATACACCACCATTTTTTAGTACTAGGTTGCATTGGTGCTGGGTTGTCGGTTGCTCTTGGCGCTTTCGCAGCGCATGCCTTGAAGGACTCTTTGTCAGAGAAAATGCTGTCTGTTTTTCAAACGGGTGTGGAGTATCAGGCGTACCATAGTTTAGCGATGTTGGTCTTGGTGTTGTTGGCGTCTTTGGCGAGAACAGAAAAGGCACGCCGTTACTTGAGTGTCTCCATGTCGCTCATGCTCTTTGGTGTCGTGTTGTTTAGTGGGAGCTTGTATGCCTTGGCGCTTACCGGTTTGGCGTCTTTAGGAATGATTACTCCAGTGGGTGGAGTTTTGTTTCTTTTAGCTTGGTTCTTTGCGGCAAGAGGTGCATGGAGCATGGGCAAGCCTGAGCTTTTAGAGGAAAGTTAAATCGTGAAGATTATTCTAAATGGCGAGCCTTACGAATGTGAGGCTGGCACAGACTTACTAGCGATCGCAAAGGCGCTTTCTTTAGAGGGGAAACGTTACGCGATTGAGCACAATAAAGAGATTGTCCCCAAAGCCCAGCATGAGAAAATCACGTTACAGGAAGGTGATCTGGTTGAGGTTGTGCAGGCGATTGGTGGCGGTTAGCCAATAGGAAAGGAAGTAAAATGGGATTAGATACCGGAGTTCTAGAGATAGAAGGCGAAAAGTATAAAAGTCGTCTGTTAGTAGGGACGGGAAAGTACAAAGATCTAGAAGAAACACGGTTGGCAATTGAGGCCAGCGGCGCGGAAATCGTGACAGTTGCTGTTCGTAGAACCAATATAGGTCAAAACCCTGACGAGCCAAATCTTTTGGACGTGGTGTCGCCGGACAAGTATACGATTCTTCCAAATACTGCAGGCTGTTATAACGCCGATGATGCCGTACGTACTTGCCGATTGGCCCGCGAGTTACTGGATGGCCATGACCTCGTGAAGCTCGAGGTGCTTGGTGATCAGAAAACGCTCTATCCAAATGTTGTTGAGACTCTTGCTGCAGCCAGGACGCTCGTTAAAGACGGGTTTAAAGTCATGGTGTACACAACAGACGATCCGTTAATTGCCAAAGAACTGGAAGAGATCGGTTGCGTTGCGGTAATGCCGCTTGGGGCACCAATAGGGAGCGGTCTTGGGATTCGCAACCCGCACAATATCCATATGATTTTAGAAAACGCGAATGTCCCTATTTTAGTGGATGCGGGCGTTGGTACGGCCTCGGATGCATCTATTGCAATGGAGCTTGGCTGTGATGGCGTACTGATGAATACCGCCATTGCTGCTGCAAGAGATCCTATAATGATGGCGCATGCAATGAAGCTAGCTGTAGACAGCGGCCGTGCAGCATATTTGGCTGGCCGTATGCCGAGAAAATTATACGCCTCAGCATCTTCGCCATTAGAAGGCTTGATTTAAGCCAACTTCAAAAAACAAAACAGGGAGTGCCGCAACTATGGCCCCGGCAAAGAAAGATAAAGTGAGCAGAAAAGAACAAATCTTGCAGGTTTTGGCAAGCATGCTTGAAGATAATCTCGGGGAGCGCATCACCACCGCAAAGCTTGCCGCAGAGGTTGGTGTTACTGAGGCCGCTTTGTATCGACACTTTCCGAGTAAGGCGAAGATGTATGAAGGTTTGATTGAGTTTATTGAAGAGACGGTTTTTACTCGCATTAACCGTATCAAGCAAGAGGGGCAGAACGCTCTGGATAAGCTCCAAAAAACGCTCACGTTAGTACTTGCTTTTTGTGAAAAGAATCAGGGTATGTGTCGTATTCTAGCAGGCGATGCGCTTGCCGGAGAGAGTGAGAAAGTGCGCACGCGCGCCGAACACTTTTTTCAAAGGCTTGAGACCGAACTCAAGCAGATGATTAAGGATGGAGAGGCGCAAGAATCGCTCGCGCGGAAGCTTAGCCCGGCGGCGAGTGCAAATCTTTTGCTGGTGAATGTTGAGGGTCGGATTCACCAGTACGTGCGAAGTGAGTTTAAAGTGAAGCCGACAGCACATTGGGCGAATCACTGGCCAATCTTGGCTGGTGGTGTGTTTCAGGCGGCTTAATTAGAACTCAAACAGCTCAGGCCGTCGGGGCGAGAAGTGCTCTACTTTGCTCATAAAGTTCTGGCGTAGATACCAAGAGATTTTGATGGTAGATAGCTGGTGGAATGTGGTTTGGCACCTCTGAAAAGTGCCCACATTTCGCCCCGGCTTCTAGCGCAATCAGCCTTGCCGCAGCAAAGTCCCACGGGCTTAACGACTCAAAATAGAGATCAAGGCGGCCGCAGGCTACCCAGCAAATATCCAGTGCGGCACTACCTAACCGCCGCATATCTTGGCAATGGCGAAGCATTAGATCAACACGTGGCAAAATGGGATCAAGGTCTTTTTTGTTATAGGGGAATCCCGTTGCGAACAACGCCTTACGTAAGTTGCTTGCCCCGCTTGGCTCGATACTTCTATTGTTTAATTGTGCGCCACCCCTTTTGTGTGCTGAGAACAATTCATCCATAAATGGATTGTAAACAGCGCCGCACTGCACATCTCCATCGCATGCAAACGCAATACTAACGGCCACCATTTGATGCCCATGTGCATAATTTACTGTTCCATCAATCGGGTCTACGATCCAAATTGGCGAATCTAGGTTGTGACTGATGCTCTTATCTGTGCACGTCTCCTCGGTTAGAAAGCGATGATTTGGGAAGACCTGCTTGATGCGTTCGATAATGAACTTGTCGGCGGCGAGATCTGCATTAGTGACGAGCTCTTGCTGATCTTTGTATTGATGTTGGAGCGCACCTTCGTTCCGCATTTTCTTAATAAGCTGTCCTGCTTCAATTGCGGTCGTCTTGGCCAGCGTGAGTGCAGCATCAATATCCGTCATCATTTCTTTTCCTAGTCAAATGTGCTGAGAGTCTCTCGACGTATGTTTGCTATGACGCAAAAGTTTGGGTCAGCTGTTTACAAATCATTAATCCGAGTATAACGTTAGCGGCATGAACAAGACGAACTTACACACATCATTAACTGCTTTGCGAGCATTATGTTTGTCGTCTGCGGCTGCGTGGCACTTTAGCTTTTATTTTGGTTTTAACCAAGATTTGGTCGTGCCCAGCTAAACAAGCGAATAGGGGAGGCCAATAAAGCGCCTCCGAAAAAGAACCTCGGTTGGCGCCTCCTTCCGAGGTTTTTTTTTAAAAGGAAATAACAATGAGTCAAGTTCAAACCCAGTCAAACGTCGTGCTTGAGCCGCCGCAACTTACACCCTTGAGCAGTCCGAAGATGCTGAAAGATCGCCTGCCTCTCTCAGAAGACTTGTTGGCGCAGATAGAGCGCCAACGATCCGAGATTCAGGATGTTGTTCTTGGACGAGATAAGCGATTGTTGGTAATTGTGGGGCCGTGCTCTTTGCATTGTGACGCGGCTGCGATTGATTATGCCAAGCGACTCGCTGTGCTTGCTGATCAGTATAGTGACAAGTTATTGATTGTGATGCGTGCTTATCTTGAGAAGCCCCGAACAACGGTTGGCTGGAAAGGCATGTTGTATGACCCGCTGATGGATGGCTCGGATAATCTGGCGCTAGGCCTTGAAAAGAGTCGGCAATTGCTTAGAGAAATCGTTACTTTGGGTTTGCCAATTGCAACGGAAGCGTTAAACCCGTTGGCCGTTCCATATCTTGATGACCTGTTGGCTTGGGTTGCTGTAGGTGCAAGAACGACAGAATCACAAACACATCGAGAAATGGCGAGTGGATTGCCGTGTACAGTGGGGTTTAAGAATGGCACCGATGGTGGCTTAGATGTGGCCATTCATGCGTTGCTTTCTGCGGCTAGACCGCATAGTTTTCTTTCCATGTGTCAGGATGGTCAAATTCATCATATCCGCTCTACTGGTAATGGTTCTGGGCAGTTGGTGTTACGGGGTGGCAAACACGGCCCTAACTTCGATGCTGTTCACATGGCTCAAGCCAAGAAGTTGATGGCGAGTGCGGGGCTTTATCCGTCTGTTGTAGTGGATTGTAGTCATGAAAATTCAGGTAAAGACCATACTCGACAGGCGAGCGTGGTGTCCGATGTTATTGCGCAGAAGGCCGCAGGCTGCGATACGATCAAAGGGGTTATGCTAGAGAGCTATTTGACGGAGGGCCGCCAAAATATCAGTGCCAATATGGATTATGGTCAATCGGTTACCGATGCGTGTATCGGTTGGGAAGAAACTGAAAGCTTGATTCGAAATTTGCACGCTGCGCTTTAGTCGATGCGCAGCGTGCAGTAACGTTTAACGCTCGTTTTGTTGTTCGCGTTCAATCGCCCGATAGGCAATGTCTTTACGATAAAACATATCTTTCCAGTCTATGTTGTTTGCTAGCGTATAGGCCGCTTGAGCGGCTTCTGACACTGTGTCGCCTAATGCGGTAGCGCACAGCACACGACCACCACTTGTGACAACTTGGTTCTCTTCTAAGCTCGTACCGGCGTGAAACACTTTTCCATTCTGTGATTTCGCTTTCTCTAGCCCTTCGATTGGAAGCGCTTTTTTATAACTGCCCGGATATCCTCCAGCAGCTAGCACTACGCCCACAGCCGGTTTGTCATTCCAAATAGGGGATTCCTGATTAAGTGTTCCGCTTATTGCCGACGAACAAAGAGGAGCGAGATTAGATATCAGACGCATCATGATTGGCTGGGTCTCAGGATCACCAAATCGACAGTTGAATTCGATGACCTTTGGCTGACCTTCAGATGTAATCATTAGACCTGCATAGAGAAATCCCCGGTAACGATTTCCTTCGCTCTTCATGCCTTTCAACGTAGGGTTGATCACTTGCTCCATAATGCGATTATGAATTTCTTGAGTGACGACTGGGGCTGGGGAATATGCTCCCATGCCACCTGTGTTCGGACCGGTATCGCCATCACCGACGCGTTTGTGGTCCTGGCTAGTCGCCATCGGTATGCAGTCCTCTCCGTCAGCAATGACGATAAAGCTTGCTTCCTCACCCGTTAGAAACTCTTCTATGACGACCCTGCATCCAGCTTCACCAAAAGCGTTTCCAGATAGCATGTCTTTCACAGCGGCTTCTGCTTCATCCAGTGTCATCGCGACGATCACGCCTTTGCCAGCGGCAAGGCCGTCCGCTTTAACAACGATAGGGGCGCCCACTTTCTTAAGATAGGCAAGCGCTTCATCGACTTGCGTAAAGTTCTGGTAGTCCGCAGTAGGAATATGGTGTCTGGCTAGAAAGTCTTTTGTGAATGCTTTTGAGCCCTCGAGTTGCGCGGCTCCTTTGCTTGGTCCGAAGCACGCAAGACCCTGCGTTTCAAAGTAGTCGACGATGCCCTCTACAAGAGGCGCTTCCGGACCGATTACGGTGAGGGAGACATCATTCTCTTTGGCAAATTGAGCGAGCTTCTCAAACTCCATGACATCAATCGCGACATTCTGTAATTTTTCATCTGTCGCGGTGCCGGCATTTCCCGGTGCAACAAATACAGCTTTAACGTCATTGTCTTGTGCGATTTTCCACGCGAGCGCGTGTTCTCTACCGCCGCTTCCTACAACTAAAACATTCATGAATTCAGGCCTTTGGCATGTTTTTTAGGGGCGAAAGGATAACTGAGATGAAAGGTTAGATCAAAGAGACTGCAGTGAGCGTTTGTTGACTAGAAAACCTGAGCGATCTGTTCTAGTTTTTCGCGTGCCTTGCCTTCTATGCTAGTTGCCTTCAGCGTACCTTTGTCCATAAGAACAAAAGTATGTTCTGCCTCAGCTATTTTTTTGTCTCCGCCGTCTGTAAAAATTGTTTGTTGGACTTTACAGCTCGATGTACCGATTTTCATCACTTTGGTCTGAACCTCGAGCATGTCGCCCAGCATACACGGACGCCTGTAATCGACGTTGCTGTTTACTAGGGTGAGGGCGAGTTCAAGCTCGGAAAAAAACTCAATAGCGTTGTAGTTTTCAAAAAGACGCCAGCGAGCTTCCTCCATAAAGGTATTGTAAGCGTTGATATTCATATGACCATATTGGTCAAGATGGTATCCACGGACTGTAAAGCGAGCGTAATCTGACACGAGAAACTACCTGGCAAATTATGAAATGAATCTGTTGAGATAGTATAGGTGAACAAGGTTCAAAGGAAGCCGCTCGTGTCATCAATTACGATTAGTGTCTAAAGTGTCTCATGCCGGTGAAGATCATCGCCATTTCGTGCTCGTCAGCCGCTTTGATGACCTCTTCATCTCGCATCGAACCGCCTGGTTGAATCACGCAAGCAATACCAGCGTCTGCCGCGTTATCAATGCCGTCCCGAAAAGGGAAAAATGCATCTGAGGCCATCACGGAGCCAGCTACTTTAAGGCCAGCATGTTCTGCCTTGATTGCCGCAATACGAGCTGAATTTACACGGCTCATCTGGCCTGCACCAACACCCACTGTTTGTAGATTCTTGCCATACACAATGGCGTTTGACTTCACCATCTTTGCAACTTTCCAGGTGAATAATGCATCTCGTAACTCGTCTTCGGTTGGTTGACGGCGACTAACTACCTTAATCTCACCAAGATTGATCATTCCTAAGTCGCGCTCTTGAACAAGGATTCCGCCATTAACGCGTTTGTAATCCATCGCAGGACTTGCTTTCGTTAGCGTTCCACAAACAAGTAGGCGAACATTTTTCTTGGTGCTTACCGCTGCAATTGCTTCGTTACTTGCAGACGGCGCGATAATTACCTCGACAAATTGTCGATCAACAATCGCTTGCGCGGTTTTTCCATCAAGCTCTCTGTTAAAGGCGATGATGCCGCCGAAAGCCGACTCAGGATCGGTCGCGTAGGCATTTTCATAAGCGGTATGGATGTTTTCCGCTTCAGAGACTCCGCATGGGTTCGCGTGCTTGACGATTACGCAGGCAGGCTCGTTAAACAGCCGAACGGTCTCAAGTGCGGCGTCGGTATCTGCAATGTTGTTATAGGATAGCTCTTTACCTTGGAGTTGCTTTGAGTTCGCAATGCACGCGTCTTGAATATTTTCTTCAACGTAGAATGCACTTGCTTGATGGGGGTTTTCGCCATAACGCATGTCTTGTGCTTTGTTGAAGTTTAGATTGATTGTGCGCGGTAGCTTGCTGCAGCCGCCTTTTACGCGTTCTCCAAAGTAATTGGCAATCGCGCTATCGTAGGCCGCGGTATGCTCATAGGCCTTAATTGCGAGATCAAAGCGAGTATCGAAACGGGTGCAGCCGTTGTTGGCGCGTAATTCTTCGGTTAGTGGGGCATAATCTGCCGCATTCACGACGATATTCACAAATGCGTGGTTCTTCGCTGCGGCACGGACCATGGTTGGGCCACCGATGTCTATATTTTCAACTGCGTCATCCATAGAGCAGTCTTCTTTTGCAACGGTTTGTGCAAACGGATAAAGATTCACGATCACCATGTCGATTGCATCAATACCATGCTCTAACATGACAGCATCGTCTTGGCCTCGACGGCCCAGGATGCCACCATGTACTTTGGGGTGAAGTGTCTTCACTCGACCGTCCATCATTTCAGGGAAGTTGGTATAGCTAGAAACTTCAGTGACGGGCACGCTTTCTTTCTGAAGAAGATTAAAGGTGCCGCCGGTAGAAAGAATTTCTACTCCTAAATCGACAAGTTCTTTTGCGAACTCAACAATTCCGGTTTTGTCGGAGACGCTGATTAGGGCGCGTTTAACGGGTGCTAGGCGAGGGTCGGTCGTCATACTTAATTCCAATTTTACTTCTGCTTAGAACGTAAAAGGGCGAGATAATCCCGCCCTTTTTTGATGCTTTTCGTTTTACAGTAAACCGTATTGCTTTAACTTCTTGCGAAGCGTACCTCTATTAAGGCCAAGCAAAACGGAGGCTTTAGTTTGGTTGTTACGGGTGTACTTTAGTACCTGCTCGAGAAGAGGTGCTTCTACTTCAGTAAGCACTAGTTGGTAAACGTCGGTCACAGGCGCGCCGTCTAGTTGAGCAAAATAGTTGCTCAGCGCTTTCTCTACCTCGTCACGCAAGGTTGTTCCGCCTTCTGCCGCTGGGCCGATTTGTGTTTGTTGTGCTTCGTGGTTGTCGGCTAGCATTTGAGAACTCATGCTGCTGCTTCTCCTTGGGTAAGTGACTGCTCAAAGTAACTGGTTATAGCTTCAAGCTGTTCGTTAGTTGAATCAATGGTGTTAAAAATCTTTCTAAACGCTTTACCATCTGGTCGTGTTTGCAAATACCAGGCAACATGTTTGCGTGAGATCCGGACTCCCATGACATCGCCATAGAAGGAGTGAAGTTCACTGACATGTTGCAGCATAATTGCTTTTTGCTCTTCGGTAGCGCGCGGCGGCAAATGAGTCCCTTTTGCCAGGAAGTGCTCTATTTCTTCAAAAATCCATGGTTTTCCCTGAGCCGCGCGTCCTATTAGCAGTCCGTCCGCTCCGGTGAAGTTCAAGACCTGTTTTGCCTTTTCGGGAGAGGTGATATCTCCGTTTGCAAACACCGGAATTGAAACGGCTTGCTTGACCGCGCGTATCGTGTCGTACTCCGCCTCACCCCTATAGGCGCAGGCTCTGGTTCGGCCGTGAACAGCCAAAGCCTGAATGCCTGAGTCTTCCGCCATTCGGGCTATTGTTTCTGCGTTTTTGCTTTGTTGATCCCAGCCAGTTCTGATCTTGAGCGTTACTGGGATTTCTACTGCATTCACAACGGCGTTTAAGATGTCTTTGACAAGCGCTTCATCTTTCATCAAAGCGGAACCCGCGGCTTTATTGCACACTTTCTTGGCCGGGCAGCCCATATTGATATCAATAATTTGGGCGCCTTGATCGGCATTAAGCTTTGCTGCAAGTGCCAGCATCTGGGCATCGCCGCCAGCAATTTGAACCGATATTGGGGCTTTTTCGCCCTCGTGGTCCAAACGATGTTTCGATTTGCGGGTTTTCCAAAAGCTTGGGTCGGCGATGACCATCTCCGAGACCGCAAGACCCGCACCATATTGTCGGCAAAGTTGGCGAAACGGTCTGTCCGTCACACCGGCCATTGGCGCAAGGATCAAGTTGTTACGAAGTTTGTAAGGGCCAATCTGAACCACAAATCAAAAGCTCTGGGCTGCCGAAAAAGGACGCAAATAATACTCCTCTCGGGCGACCTGTTAAAGACGCAATGTGGGCTTTTTTTTGGTTATATTTTGTTCGA
>NZ_LWFT01000949.1:0-1354 GCF_001635105.1 Oleiphilus sp. HI0079 | reverse complement strand
ATACGAGGAAAAGAACCCCAATGTGTCGATTCATATTGTCGGTTTTGCTAAAAAGGTTGGTGATTTAATTGAGGGTATTGGTGCTATCGCAACCTTTGCGCTAGTTACAATTGGCCTGACACTTAGCTTTTTGTTTATTTACTCTCGCTGTGCGATTGCGACGACCGTTCCGATTGTCACTTCGATTGTTGCAGTGGTCTGGCAGTTAGGCTTACTCAACATATTTGGTTACGGTCTTGACCCGTATTCGGTGTTGATCCCTTTCCTCGTTTTTGCAATCGGCATTAGTCATGGTGTGCAGATCGTAAATCAAATTGCGGTTCAAAGGGCTTCCGGCCTAAACGCGCTCATGAGTGCGCGCATGGCCTTCAGAAATTTGGCGAGGCCAGGCATTTTGGCGTTAGTCAGTGATGCCATCGGGTTTTTGACGCTGTTTTTTATTGAGATCGAAGTGATTCGTGATCTTGCTGTCGCCGCGGGTGTTGGTGTTGCTGTAATCATTATTACGAACCTTGTGCTCCACCCTGTGTTGATGTCTTACACCGGGCTAAGCAAGGGCGGGTTGAAGCATGCCAAGAAAGTCGAGATGAGTGAGCATAAGCCTTGGCGAGTGCTTTCTTTTATGTCTCATCAAAGCGTTGCGCCAATTTCGATTGTGATTGCGATCCTAGGTTGTGTCATTGGACTCTACTACCAGAAAGACCTGAAGATTGGTGATCTTGATCGAGGTGCCCCCGAGCTGCGTCCAGACTCGCGCTATAATTTGGATAATGCCTTTATCATTGATAACTATAGTACTAGTGCGGACGTGCTGGTTGTCATGATAAAAACAGAACCGCAGATGTGTTCTTCCTATGAGTTGTTGGATGTGATGGACCGAATGCAATGGCAACTTGAAAACACGGAAGGTGTTCAATCTACCGTATCTCTCGTTACTGTTTCAAAGCTCGTAACTAAGGCCTTGAATGAGGGCAGCTTTAAATGGTTTGAGTTGTCTCCCGATCAGCAATTTCTTGATTCGACTTTACAGCGAGCGCCTGCAGGACTCATCAACACAAATTGTAGCTTAACGCCCATGATTGTATATCTTGATGATCACAAAGCAGAGACGTTAAATCGTGTTGTCGACGAAATGAAGAGCCTCATCGAAGCTTATCCAAGTGAGGACTACACTTTCCTACTTGCTGCTGGTAATGCAGGGGTTGAGGCAGCAACGAATGAAGTTATTGAAAAAGCGAAAACTGTGATGTTACTTTCGGTTTACGCGGTTGTAAGTTTTCTTTGTCTCGTAACGTTCCGTTCTATTGCCGCCGTGATTTGTATTATCACACCTCTAGCGCTTACCTCCGTCCTT
>NZ_LWFT01000948.1:0-741 GCF_001635105.1 Oleiphilus sp. HI0079 | reverse complement strand
GTTATGACGATGCAGATGTTGTGGTGGTAAACACCTGTGGTTTCATCGATTCGGCGAAACAAGAATCTCTAGATGCGATCAACGAGGCGATGGCGGAGAACGGAAAAGTAATCGTAACCGGTTGTATGGGCAAGGGCGCTGATGCGGAGCTGATCAAGAAAGTTAGTCCTGATGTATTAAGTGTGAGTGGTCCTGCCGATTACGACACCGTGTTGAATGCCGTTCACGAATATGTCCCGCCAATCGAAAACCCTTCGCACTATAGTGATCTTGTTCCCGCGCATGGGGTTAAGCTTACGCCTCAACATTATTCTTTTCTAAAAATATCTGAAGGCTGCAACCACCGTTGCGCATTTTGCATTATTCCTCATATGCGTGGAGATCTTGTAAGTCGTCCTATATCGGCTGTCATTGATGAAGCGAAAAAGCTAGTCGCTGCCGGCACGCGTGAGCTACTGGTTATTTCGCAAGACACAAGTGCCTATGGTGTGGATGTGAAGTTCAAACTCGATTTTAATGCGGGCGACCCTTTAGAAACGAGAATGCAAGACTTGGCCGTTGCCTTGGGTGAGCTAGGTGTTTGGGTTCGAATGCACTACGTGTATCCTTATCCGCATGTCGACAAGCTGATTCCGTTAATGGCGGAAGGTAAGATATTGCCCTATCTAGATATTCCTTTTCAGCACGCGAGCAAAAAGGTACTCAAAGCGATGAAGCGCCCCGCGCATGCCGAGAAAGTAC
>NZ_LWFT01000947.1:0-1051 GCF_001635105.1 Oleiphilus sp. HI0079 | reverse complement strand
AACGGAGTTTAAATCGAAGCTGTGTTCTTCAAGCTTGTTTGCCTCCGCATCGCATGCTCCGCCGACATCCGTTGATGGTACCCGAGTAGTTGTGCCTGAAGGGCAGTCTTCCCATGTGCTCGGGTCATCATTTGTGCGGTCGGTGTCGCAGTACTCGTTGTTGTAATCCAGCAGCAGCTGGCCGAGCTCTGTATCCTCACCATCATCGAATGAAAGGCGCGCAAAACCGCTACCGTTATTGGCGATAAGTTGTCTGACTTCAGGTTGGGTAAAACCATTTGCTTTGAAGTTCTCTGGGAGCGCCTGATAGAAGCCAATGAACGGCACGGATTCTCGTGATGCTGAAGATTCTAGATCTTCACGCTGCTCGGCAACGATAATGGACTGCTGAACGATGCGCGTAAAAGGGTTGTAGCTCATCGCGAGCTCAGCAAAGGCTAACGTTGTTGCATCCGCGTCTGTGTCGACTATGCGAATGTCATCATTCTGATAGCTGCAAAAATCGTCATCATCGGCAATGCCTTGTGCTACCTGGTTTTTGGCAATAGCAAATGCTTCTATCTCAACGCCTGGATCAGTGGTTGACACGATACTCTCAAGAAAGTCCAGGGGGTTTCTTGCGCCTGTAACTAAATCGCCAGACTTGTCGTAACTCAAGAAGTCACTAATTTGTTGATCGATAAAGTCCTTGGCTGCCTGCTCTTCAGCCGAAAGTACGCTGGAAGGCGTCATAGTCTCGATTGCTTCACGAAGGTAGAGCGGATATTCGTCGGCATCTGTGAATATTTGAAACTTGGGGTCCGGCGCTGGAATGACGACTTGAATATCTTGGCCAGCGGCACATTTTTGAGCGGTGGTTTCGAATGCCGGTTCACAGGCGCTAAGAAGGAAAGCTGACGCAAACAGCGCGCTCAGCTTAGAGAAATTCTGCATATATAACACTCACGAGACTGCTGGATCGTTACGACTTAATGAAGCGCCGAGTCTATCATTTTCTGGGTGGGCTTGTAGCGGTAGCAAGCGCCGATTAAGCGCTATTGTTCAAAAACTG
>NZ_LWFT01000946.1:0-735 GCF_001635105.1 Oleiphilus sp. HI0079 | reverse complement strand
CTAAGGTATACTCGCCCGCGTTATCGATAGGACGTTTTTGGTTATGGTTCGTTTAGTGTACTCAATTCTAGTGGCCATCTGCATGCCTTTTGTATTGCTACGTTTGTGGATGAGAGGTTTAAAGGCGCCTGAATATCGAACTCGTCGTCTGGAGCGTATGGGCTTTTTTGAGGCCCCAGAGCAAGCGCAGGACATTTGGGTGCACGCAGTATCTGTTGGTGAGTTGCTTGCAGCCGAGCCGATTATTCGTGAGCTACAGTCCCGTTATCCCGAGAAAAAAATCACCATCACTACCATGACGCCAACGAGCTCAGCCTTGCTTGACAAGCTGTTTGGCGACAGTGTTTTTCACGTCTATGCACCCTACGATTTTCCGCTTTTCGTGCGCGCTTTTTTAAAGCGTATACGTCCAAGCTTTGTGATCATCATGGAAACAGAGTTATGGCCAAACATGATTCACGGCGCGCGAGCCTTGGGCTGTCCTGTTGTGCTGGCCAATGCGCGCTTATCTGAGCGCTCTGCGAAAGGTTACCGACGCTTATTGCCAATGGTGTCATGGCTGTTTGAGAGTTTGCAGCTGGTGCTGTGTCAACACCAGCCAGATGCTCAACGCTTCGCGACACTGGGTATTTCTGCTGAAAAAATTGGTGTGACAGGAAGTGTTAAGTTCGATATCGACGTTGATAGCTCAGTCGCTGAGAGCGGAGCACGGCTGAGGGAAAATGTGCCTGATGA
>NZ_LWFT01000945.1:0-578 GCF_001635105.1 Oleiphilus sp. HI0079 | reverse complement strand
TTGTCCAATTTTGTGTCTGAAATTATGCAAAGCTAGTTATAAAGCGGCATGGATTGTGTAACATACTTGTAAAGCATCGCATCCATCATCACCGGCTGTATTTATGCTCCAAGATCGCGCTGATTTAGTCGCGTTTTGCACAATATTGACACTTATGTAATACCAGGATTGTATTTATGATTAAGAACTGTTTGTTTCCAGTTGCCGGTTACGGCACTCGATTTTTGCCTGCTACGAAAGCCATGCCGAAAGAAATGCTCCCACTCGTTAACAAGCCGCTTGTTCAATACGGGGTTGAAGAAGCGCAAGAGGCTGGGATGAATAACTTTGGTTTTGTAACAGGTCGTGGAAAGCGCGCTATCGCAGATCATTTCGACATCAGTTATGAGCTAGAACATCAAATCCAAGGTTCGGGTAAAGAAGACCTGCTTTCTGAGATTCGCGATCTTATTCATAACAATACCTTTTCTTTTACACGTCAACATGAGATGAAGGGCCTTGGCCATGCAATCTTATCTGGCAAGACGCTTGTAGGCGACAACCCATTTGCCGTGCTACTCGCCGATGACCTATGTGTA
>NZ_LWFT01000944.1:0-799 GCF_001635105.1 Oleiphilus sp. HI0079 | reverse complement strand
TAGTTGATGTTTGATATGAATGAAGTTCAAGCAGAACGCCTACTAGACGTTCAGCAAACCCTGATTTCTCAGATCGCTTTAGGCACTTCTCAAAAAGAGTGCTTGGAGCGCATCGCCTCAGAGATAGAGTATCTGATTGCATTGCCGGATGTGTTTTGTTCCATTTTGATCCTTGAAGGTTCCTGTCTGAAGAGCGGTGCTGCGCCCTCTTTAGACGCAGATTACTGTGCCGCCATTGAGGGCGTAAAAATCGGGCCGAATGTTGGTTCGTGTGGCACAGCCGCATTCAAAAAGAAAAGTGTTTATGTCTCCAGTATTTCGACCGACCCCCTTTGGACGGATTACAAAGAGCTAGCCTTGAAGGCTGGCCTGCGCGCTTGTTGGTCTGTGCCCATTATTGCAAGTTATGGCGATGTTCTGGGGACCTTTGCTCTGTACTTTGGCCATGAACGGGATGTGGATAAAGAATCGATTCGATTAGTAAAGCGGTTTTGTAATCTGGCAAGTCTCGTGATGGAACGTGATGTTAACGAGAGTAAATCCAAGGCGCTGCATCAGGCATTGAAGCACAATAGCCACCGCTTTGAGAGCTTCGCCCAAGCGATGCCTGATCTTGTCTTGATCTTTGATGAAGACGGCAATTACGCCGATATTTATGGCTCGCAGCCTGATTCCCTCATACTCCCTTCTAGTTTGCTGAAGGGGCGTAACCTATCGGATGTCATGCCGCCGGCAAAAAGCATGTCGATGATGAACGTCATTCGCCAATGCCTCGTTGAGAAAACGCGGACTGTGTTCG
>NZ_LWFT01000943.1:0-1919 GCF_001635105.1 Oleiphilus sp. HI0079 | reverse complement strand
AGGTGGATGAACAATTAGTCGAGCGAAGCTTAGCTTGCTGGGTCAAAATATTTGGTTTTGTTTGCGGGCAGGATTTTCCTTGGGCAATCCGCAAAGTCATGCAGTTTAAGTTCGGGCAAGACCTCAAGCGATCTAGCATCAACGCGAAGAAAGAGCTTGCGGAAGGTTTGAGCTTAGATTTCGCCGAATATTCCAAAGCCTTACTGGAACAGAAAGAATGTATTGCAGAGTTTTATCAACTCTTTGACGACTATGATTTTATTCTATCTCCGACAAGCGTCGGACCGGCGTTTCAACATAACCATAAGCACAAGGATATAGAGCTTGAAGGTCAGCATTACAGCTATACCGACTACTGCTTCGCCTTCGTCATGCTCTATAACTTACTTGGTCTACCTGTGCTTTGCGTGCCATCAGGTCTAGATGAAAAACTGAACCTACCAGTAGGAATATCAGTGGCTGCGCCGCACCATAGCGAAGAGCAGCTACTGCATTTTGGAGAATTACTTGAGAATGCAGGGTTTGGTTTCGTCCCGCCACAGATTGATTAGGTCGCGGGACTAAGGCCTAAGGTTTCAACCTTGAGAATCGCTTATTAATAATCAAAGATGTTGTTAATAAGTCTTCCTGTAAACCAGAACTGGGCAGCGATACTAAACGTATCGACTTGGTCGTCGGCAAGCATATAACGGTTGGCATCGGCACGAATTTTCCAACGCTCGTTGACGGTGTATAGCAAGCCGGTACCAAAGTACTCGTCGATCCCTGAGATCGATTCAAATTTCTCGACGGGATTGCGCACAGGATCAACCATCGTCATTCTTGAATAACGTGAACCATCCCAACGCAATATGCCAAGCTTCAAATTCCACTCTAGGCGTTCGGTAATTCTTGGCGTGTACTGAAAGTGGAGAAACCAGCCCTCTGCTTTCACATCGGTCTTCATATCCAAAGTGGAAGAGCTTGAGTCCCCTTGGTAACGACCACTCGTTTTACCGAAATCGACGTAGCCCCACTCCCAATCCCAATCTGGCGCCGAACTAACGCCCATATATATACGCTTGCCTTTTCCAGCGTCATCAAAGGTCAAAAGGCGCTGATCTTCAAGCGTTCCTAATCCTTCTTGCTCTACAAAAAAAGCAGTCGTTTCAATTAGGACTTTTTCTGAAACTAGCTCAGACTGGGTCGCGAATATCTCAATACCGCCGTAATAAGGCTGCCCCTCACCGGCACCATACACAGACGCTACTGGCATAAACGCCAAAGAAATTACAATTAACAGCAAGCGCTTCATGAAGCGAATAAACTCCCTTTGATTTGCGAAGCAGTATACTTAAGAGCTCAGGGCAAAAACGTGCTCAGGCGCATACATCCTCGTATTCATACCGATATTCATACACGCACTCATCCGACTTATTCTTTCGGATATCGTTTGCTTGCAGCATGATGATTTAGGTCACGTAATTGGTTGAGGCGCTCCTGGATTTTAATCTCAAGCCCCCTTTCAACCGGCTGATAAAACTCGGTTCCATCCAGTTCCTCCGGAAAATAGGACTCTCCCACCGCAAATGCACCCGGTTCATCATGAGCATATCGATATTCGAGCCCCATGCCCTGCTCTTTCATCAGCTTAGTGGGCGCATTACGCAAATGCATCGGCACATCTCTGTGTCGATCCGCATTAACAAAGGCCTTACTTTGCTTGTAAGCGGTATACACAGCATTGCTCTTAGGGGCGATTGCAAGATAAACGACCGCTTGCGCAAGACTCAACTCACCTTCAGCCTGTCCTAAGCGCTCCAAGGCATCCCAAGCGTTCATCGCGAGCGTGAGCGCCCGCGGATCTGCATTTCCAATGTCCTCGCTAGCCATACGCACTACTCGCCGCGCAATATAAAGCGGATCGCAGCCACCTTGAA
>NZ_LWFT01000942.1:0-1013 GCF_001635105.1 Oleiphilus sp. HI0079 | reverse complement strand
GGCCACCACCGCGACCGAAGGAGACAAAACACTCACAAGTGGAACCATCACAGCGACCGATATCGACTCTGGTGACACCGCTAGCTTCACCTCCCCTCAGGTTGACGGTTTCACGCTAAACAAGGACGGCAGCTATACCTTTGATCCAACGCATCCGGCCTACAACGGCTTGGCAGATGGTGAAGCTCGTAAAATTACGATTCCAATTACCGTCACCGATAGTGCCGGCGGACAAGACACTCAACACCTTGTTATTACGGTGACAGGCACCAATGACCGTGCCGTAATCACCGGCACAGATACAGGCGCTGTAACAGAAGATCTGAACCCATACGCAAGTGTAAACGGTAATTATGCCTATAAACTGGAGGCGCAAGGGCATATCACGGCGATAGACCCTGATTCAGGCGAGTCCGGCTTTGACTTTTCGACACTCGTGTCCGCGCCGACGCATCCTGAGTGGGCGCCATATACCTCCGCCTTGGGTGGCCAATTAACCATCGATCGCGGGAGCAACTGGCATTACTACATCGACAATCGCAAACCGGAAATCCAGTCGTTGGGGGATGGGCAGACCCTGACAGATACGGTGCAGATCGCCTCGAAAGACGGCACAACCCATACCATCACCATCACGATTCATGGCACTAACGATGCGCCGACCGTTGGCTCTGCCGTTACGCTTACGCAAGGAACAGAAGACACGGCCTATACCTTGCACGCCCGCGATTTATTGGCCAACGCCAGTGATATCGACAAAAACGATGCCGGGCAATTGCATGTTGCGAACCTCAGTGCCGACCATGGCAGTATCACAGACAATCACGACGGTACTTACACCTTCACACCAGACGCAGACTACAACGGCTCGGTGCAATTTTCTTACGAAGTACAAGATGCTCATGGCGGCAGTACGGTAGCGAGCGCTTCACTGGATTTGGCAGCGGTAGCGGATGCGGCTGTCATTACCGGCCAAGATACGGGCTCTATCACCGAAGACCGCAATGTTGGGC
>NZ_LWFT01000941.1:0-550 GCF_001635105.1 Oleiphilus sp. HI0079 | reverse complement strand
GATTTTTCGCAACTTACTTAAAGGACGTAAACTACGCTCTAGGTTTGAAAAGCCCTTAGTGCCTAATTGATCGAGTGTCGTATTGTGGCGAATCGCGGTAAGTACATCTTGAATAGCCTGACGTTCAGGCACATGCATGTGCACATCACCAGCACAGACAATTGGCTGCTTAAAATCATGGCTTAGGCTACAACACCAACGTCGATATGCGCTGCCACGTTTAAACTCTTGCGCATCAAGCAGGCGCTCGTACAGCAGCCAGCAACGGTTATGAAATGCACGCTGTACAAACTCGGCAAAACTGCGATCAGCCTCATCTCCTAGTTCAGATTCAGGCTTGGCTTGAGAGCTCGGTTTCCATAACAACAAGGCATGCCGCAATGTGTTCAGATCTTGCTGAAAAACAGCATAGTGCCCTTTCTCGCAGCGCCTTCGAGCAAGCGTAATCAAGGCACATACTTCCGCATAAGCGGCTCGATCTGGGCATAAGAGCACAATTTTCGGCCCATCCTCGAGCTGAAACTCACTTCCAACAATGAGCTTTGTTTGA
>NZ_LWFT01000940.1:0-868 GCF_001635105.1 Oleiphilus sp. HI0079 | reverse complement strand
TGGTCAGCTTTTATTTCGCAATTCAACTAAGTCAGTCCGGCTTTAAAACCATTCAGGATTTCAGGCAATTAGAACGGATTGTACCTTCACCTATTCTGGGTGTGCTTTCGGGCGAGGCTCAGGTAGAGGCTTATGTAGAGGCCCCGCCTGATAAACCGCTGTTGCGAAGCACAAAACAGAAGGTGCCCAGTGTTTATTTCCGGTATCTGAAGGAACGCCAAGAAACGGACTCTGAAGGCAAGACGCGCTGGGTGACGGAAGCCGACATTACAAGAGCCATGAGCTTTGAACTCCAAGACCATTCTTCGTCCGCTAGTGTCTTGATAGCGGGTAACGGCGGCGGCATTCGCTGGTCCATGCCCGCATCTTATTCTGAGCGTCAAGGTGACTATCGATACACTGAATGGCGCATTGAGCCTGGTCAGAGTGTCTTGATATACGGTTGGGCGGAAGTGACCTTAAACTCTGACTCTGAACCTTCAATTCACTTCCGGTTTGATAGGGAAGGCCGCTATTTACCGATCATTTCTAAGTTCTCTGCCGCGGAAGAGCGAGGTTCTCTAGGTACAGATGCAATTCTGCATATTTGGGGTGGTGTGTCGCTTTACGCCTTGGCGATCTGCGCGTCAATGTACCTCTTTCAGATACATCGTTTATTGGCTTACCTGAGCATCATGACATGTGTAACAAGCGCGGCTTTGCTGGGTTATGGCTATACGAGCATGAGCAACAACGTCCAAGCCGGTGCCGCTTATGTCAGTGAAAAACAACGACAGGCTGAAAGCGAAATTCAGGCCATTCTAGGGGCAGGCGAAGTGTTTTGGCCGGGGTGGGAGAATCTGGGGCAGCTGGTTTCTCATAGGTATCG
>NZ_LWFT01000939.1:0-4303 GCF_001635105.1 Oleiphilus sp. HI0079 | reverse complement strand
ACCGGGATGCACGGCACCGGCACCAGTTCGTTTGGCGGCATCAATGATTTTGTCACTCACCAGATAGGATTCATTCACGGCAGCTGCACCGATACAAACTGCTTCGTCGGCGGCAATGACATGAGGTGCGTAGCGATCCGCTTCACTGAAAACTGCGACTGTCTGATAGCCTAGGTCTTTTGCGGTGCGAATGACTCGAACCGCTATTTCACCTCGGTTCGCGATCAAGATTTTGCTAAACATTGTATTTGTTGTCTCCATTTCGTGGCCGCTTATTCGGCCCAGCGCGCTTTGCGCTTTTGAATAAATGCCATTGTGCCTTCTTGCCCTTCAGGGCCTTGCACGGCTTTCGCAAAGCTCTCTGCAGCGCCATCAAGTAGCGCGTTAAGGTCGGTCTTTCCAACACTGAGAATCAGTTCTTTGGTTATTCGATTAGCCTGAGGTGCGCAACTTTTTACTTGATCAAGCGCTGTATCGATCGCTGTAGCAAGCTCCTCGTTACTATTCACGCATTGATGCACAATACCAAGCTCTTTCGCTTCGGATCCTTTGAATCGCGCACCGAATAAGGCCAGGCGTCTGGCTTGCGTTAGGCCTATGCGCGTCACAACAAAGGGTGCAATTTGCGCTGGCGGAATACCTAAACTGGTTTCTGGCAGGCCAAACTGTGTCGACTCTAAGCAGATCGCGAGATCTGAGATGCAAACGAGGCCAAACCCGCCTCCTAACACAGCACCCTCTGCAGCGACAATGAGTACCTGCGGGATTTGATTGGCGAAGGTAATCATTCGGCCGAACTCTCGATTGAGCGCATAGAACGGATCCTCTTCGCCTTCAGCTCGGGAGCCCATTGCTGCGCGCGCATTGGCCATATCTTTGATATCGCCGCCTGCACAAAAGTGGCCCTCGGCGCCACGCATGACCACCGCACGAATGGTTTCGTCGTTCTCTATCGCCTTGAAGACGGACATCAGTTCCTGAACCATCCGTAAGCTCATTGCATTTCGTGCTTTCGGACGGTTTAGCGTTACGTGTAGCGCGTGTTCCTTTTGCTCAAGAAGCAGCGTTTCACATACTGGTAGCGTACTCATTCGCGCTCCTTACTTCTTACGTTTTGGCAGGGTGCCCATCAACTTACAGATAATGCCAAGCATGATTTCATCGGCACCACCTCCGATCGAGACAAGTCGAATATCACGCATTGAGCGAGAAACTGGGTTGTCCCACATGTAACCCATTCCGCCCCAGTATTGCAGACAGCTGTCAGAAACTTCTCTGCCCAAGCGTCCTGCTTTTAGTTTGGCCATAGAGGCAAGCATCGTCACGTCTTTCTTATTAATGTAACCCTCTACACCTTGATGCACCATGCAGCGAAGTGCTTCGATTTCTGTCTGAAGCTCTGCCAAACGAAAGTGAATGACCTGGTTGTCGAGTAGTGGTTGACCAAATGTCTGACGCTCACGGCAGTAATCGATTGTTGTGTTCACACAGTGCTCAAGACCTTTCAGAATGTTTGCTGCCCCGAACAGGCGCTCCTCTTGGAACTGGAGCATTTGCATCATAAATCCGGAACCTTCGGCACCGATGCGGTAACGCTGTGGAACTCGAACATTGTCAAAGAAGACCTGCGCCGTTTCTGAGCTGCGCATACCAAGCTTGTTGAGCTTCGGTGCGACCTCGACACCGGGTGTGTTCATTGGTACGACAATCAGTGATTTGTTTAGATGCACTTTGTCATCAGACGTGTTCGCCAGCAAGCAAATGTAATCCGCACTCGGGGAGTTGGTGATCCACATTTTGGTGCCGTTGATGATGTAGTCGTCACCGTCTTTTTTGGCTGTGGTTTTGATGGCCGCAACGTCAGAGCCTGCGCTTGGCTCGGATACACCGATACAGCCGATCATGTCACCCGAGATGGAAGGTACCAAAAACTCTTCACGTAGTTCATTTGAACCAAAACGTGCCAATGCAGGCGTACACATATCCGTTTGAACGCCAATGGCGAGCGGGACACCGCCGCAATGCGCAGTACCAAACTCTTCTGCAGCAACAATGTTGTAACTGTAGTCGAGCCCCATGCCGCCATATTCTGTCGGCTTACTAATGCCTAAAAGACCGAGATCACCGAGCTTTTTGAACAGCTCTTTCATCGGAAAAGTGCCGGCTTCTTCCCATTCATCGCAGAATGGATTGATCTCGTTATCGACGAAGTTCTTAACCGTGCGTCGAATTTCATTGTGCTCTTGCGTAAATATCATCTGTGCTGCCTCTTAAACTATGTCTTTATTCTTAAATAGGGTTGTTAGAGTCGCGCGACGCCGAAGCTATTCGGGCGCAGTGTGCGGCGACGCTCTTCGTCACAAATATCGAGTAAAAAGGCGAGAACCTTTCGCGTATCTCGTGGGTCGATGAGCCCGTCATCCCAAAGGCGTGCGGTTCCGTAGAGTGCGGTAGAACCCTTGTCGAGCTTATCGGCCGTTGCTTTTTCTAATACGTCTAGCATTGCCGGGTCGGCTTCTTTGCCCATTTTTGCGTGTTTGTCTTCAGTAACGATACGCAGCACTTTGCCTGCCTGCGCGCCACCCATTACCGCGGTGCGAGAATTAGGCCATGCGAAGATGAAGCGAGGGTCTAATCCTCGGCCGCACATCGCATAGTTGCCCGCACCATAGGAACCGCCAACGACAATCGTAAGCTTGGGTACTGTGGCATTCGCCACGGCTTGTAGCATTTTTGAACCATGCTTGATAACGCCGTTTTGTTCGGCATCCGTACCGACCATAAAGCCTGTGGTGTTATGAAAAAACAGCAAGCTGGTGTTGGACTGCTCGCAAAGTTGGATGAATTGCGCTGCTTTGGCCGCGCCTTTTGGGGTAATCGGTCCGTTGTTTCCGATTAAGCCGCATGCGTGCCCCTCGATTTTCAGAAAACCACAGACGGTTTGATTATCAAACTCTGGCTTAAAGTCCACGAAATCGGAACCATCGGCAATTCGAGCAACAATTTCGCGCACATCGTAAGGTGTTTTGCTATCTGCAGGCACAACCCCGATTAGCTCTTCTGCGCTGTACTTTGGCTCTTTGTAATCGCGATGCGTGCCAGCGCTGAGTTGCTCATTCCATGGCACCTGCTTCATCATATCGCGCATCATGCGGATGGCGTCGGAATCATCCTCAGCAAGAAATTCCGCGGTGCCAGCGGTTTGCGCATGCATCTCAGCTCCGCCTAGCTCTTCGTCTGTGGCAATTTCTCCGGTCGCCGCTTTCAGAAGGGGCGGGCCAGCAAGAAACATCTTTGCCTGCTCTTTTACTACGATCGAGTAGTCTGACAGGCCAGGCTGATAAGCGCCGCCTGCGGTCGCATTACCGTGGACAATGGTAAACTGTGGAATGCCGGCGGCGGAGAGGCGTGCCTGATTCGCAAAACCTCGTGCGCCGTGCACAAAAACATCTGTGGCGTAGTTAAGATTTGCGCCACCACTTTCAGCTAATGTCACGACCGGTAACTTGTTCTCTTTGGCGATGTCCTGAAGTCGGAGCGTTTTCTCAAGACCCGTGGGTGAGATCGTCCCGCCCTTGATCGCGCTATTGCTGGCAATAACCAGGCAGCGCATTCCACACACGTAACCGATGCCAGCAATAATTCCGCCGCCGGCCATAGAGCCGTCTTTGTCGTCATGCATTTTAAAACCGGCGAGTGAACTAACTTCGAGAAACGGTGTGTTGCGATCAAGTAGCAGATTAATTCGTTCGCGTGGTAATAACTTTCCACGCTTAATGAACTTTTCTTTTGCCTCAAGCTCTTTGTTGGCGACTTTTTTTTCGATCTCTCGAAAGCTGTCGATATGGCTTTGCATCGACTCTGAATTTGCTTGGAACTGCTCAGAGTTCACGTCGATCATTGATTCCAGTGTGCTCATTATTTTCTCGCGTCCTTTACTCGTCGTCTTTGAAAATATCGGGTGTTTCAGAACGATGAAAGCCATCGTATGAATCAGAGTTCTTTGCTTTTGGGAGAGGGAAAACACGCCCGCCTTGAGACGCTGCGCCATCAATCCTTAGGCAGTCGCCACTGATAAAGTTGGCGCCATCGCTTAGCAAAAAACAGATTGCTGAGCTGACTTCCGCTTCGGTTCCCATCCGCTTTACAGGGACTGCGTCTTTGAGGCTGCGGATCCACGGTTTCAGAGCGGGAGGGTAGCTGTCCATGCCGCTCGACATTACCCAACCGGGCGCGACCGCGTTTACACGAACGCCAGAGCAACCCCATTCAACGGCAGCGGTTTGTGTGAAGTTCACCATGC
>NZ_LWFT01000938.1:0-811 GCF_001635105.1 Oleiphilus sp. HI0079 | reverse complement strand
AAGAACCGATGAACTTTCACGAGCTGATCGAAGACATCGTAGTCATGCTCGCTCCCTCGGCACATAACAAAGGACTAGAACTAAATTATCTTTACTATGACGATGCGCCAAAGCAGATTCTCGGCGATTCCTTACGCCTAAAACAGGTGATCACAAACCTCATCAATAACGCGGTCAAGTTCACTGATGAAGGCGAAATCGTAATTCGAGTCATGTTAGATGACAGCCTAGATAGCAAGCTCGGTAACCTTAAAATATCGGTATCGGATACGGGTATTGGATTATCGACTTCGGAGCAAACCAGTATTTTCAAAGCCTTCTCTCAAGCAGACGCATCTACAGCGCGTCAGTTCGGGGGAACTGGCTTAGGACTCAGTATTTGTCGTGGACTTGTCCATGAAATGGGCGGCGAAATCGATTTTGAAAGCGAGCCAGGAAATGGCGCAACATTCTGGTTTACCTTACCGCTGGATGAGGAGTTGATGGCAGAACAAACGGATCAGCATGGCGGCATATTAGGGATAGACGATTCGACCCTTAAGCAGCTTCAAAGTTTAGACTGCCTACTCTTCGAACTTCAACAAACCTCTCGGCGAAGCATTCAACACGCCCTTGCCGTTACCGGCGTCTCCGTTAAAGTATTTGATCACCTAGAAGCTCTTTGCGATCACACAAGACATCTGACAAGTCCTCTCCAAACCCTGGCTCTCCTCTGTCTAAACGAGGATCAGCTGAATGCGCCAGCCGTAACGCAAGCAGTAGAAGAAATTCAAGCGCAAAAGGTCAAGGTACTATTGTTTACGCCAACGCT
>NZ_LWFT01000937.1:0-1148 GCF_001635105.1 Oleiphilus sp. HI0079 | reverse complement strand
AAAGCTGCAGCCCGAGATGCTTTCGGTGGCGACCGAGCTTGGCTTGAGTGAATTACTTCTTTCGGGCTGCACCACGGTATCAGACCACCATTATTTGTTTCCCGAAGCCTTAACCGAGGCGATCGATATCCAAGTAGCGGCTGCACATAAAATGGGTGCTCGCGTCACGCTGACCAGAGGGTCCATGAGTCTCGGGCAAGAGCAGGGCGGTTTACCCCCGCAATCCACAGTGCAAACCGATGAGGTGATTCTAAAAGATTCGGCGCGTTTGATTGGCCTCTATCACGATGCCAGCGAAGGCTCGATGGTAAATATTGCGCTTGCACCATGCTCGCCATTCTCGGTCACGAGTGAGTTGATGGTCGAGACCGCGCGATTAGCACGTCAACATGGGGTGCGCTTGCATACCCATTTGGCGGAGACGGAAGACGAGAATACGTTTTGCCTAAGTCGCTTCGGTATGCGACCAGTGGATTATTTAGAGTCTGTGGAGTGGATGGCGAGCGATGTATGGCTCGCACATGGTATTCATTTCAACGATGAGGAATTGAAGCGATTAGGTAAGGCCGGAGTCGGCGTTGGTCACTGTCCTTCCTCAAATATGGTTTTGGCTTCTGGAATATGCAGGACGCTGGATCTGGAAAAGCATGGTTCGCCAGTGGGCTTAGGTGTCGATGGTTCCGCATCGAACGATGGCTCCAATATGATTCAAGAAGTGCGGCAAGCTATGTTGATTAGTCGACTGCGTTATCAAGCGGATGAAATAACGCATCTTGATGCTCTGCGCTGGGCGACCAAGGGTTCGGCGCAGGTTCTTGGGCGAAATGATATCGGGGAGTTAGCGGTGGGTAAGCAAGCCGATCTTGCTTTGTTTAAACTCGATGATGCCCGCTTTTCAGGCAGCCATGACCCATTAGCGGCACTCGTTTTATGTGGTGCACATCAGGCGGATGCCGTTATGGTTGCGGGTCAGTGGAAAGTTAAGAATAGTGCGTTATTACACGTTGATTTAACGCGTCTAATCGCAGATCATTCGGGTCTTGCTAGAAAGCTAGTAACTTAGGTTGATCAACAAGGCGAACAGTATGATCGAAGCGTTAACTCAGTGGTTTGAAAGCTATACGCTTCAATTAACCCTCACCGCGATT
>NZ_LWFT01000936.1:0-1123 GCF_001635105.1 Oleiphilus sp. HI0079 | reverse complement strand
CGTGACTCGAGCTAATGCTTCGTCATTTGGTATTGGTTTCACCACAGATAATATGTTACTTGATTTAGAGCTCTCGGCTTTTGAGGCTGACGGTAAAGGTGAGATTGTAGCGCAGCCAAAAATCGTTACAGCGGATCGTCAGACAGCGACTATCAAATCAGGCGAAGAGATCCCTTATCAAGAAGCTTCGTCTTCTGGTGCGACTTCGGTATCGTTCAAAGAGGCTGTGCTGTCTCTGGAAGTAACGCCGCAAATTACGCCAGATGATAACGTTATTATGGATCTGAAGGTAAATCAGGATGATCGTGGTGAGGTTACAGCTGGTATCCCAAGTATTGATACTAACGAAGTGATTACGCAGGTTCTCGTTGGTAATGGAGAAACGATTGTTCTTGGCGGTATATTCCAGTCTGAGCAGGCGACAACGGTCACCAAGACGCCTTTCTTGGGCGACATTCCATACATTGGTAATCTGTTTAAGAAGACTGAAAATATAGATCAGCGTTCTGAGCTGTTGATATTCATCACGCCTAAACTGATTAAAGATGGCTTGATAGATCAGTAGGGAAAGTAGTGTCAAAAGCCGGGCCTAAGAGCTCGGCTTTTTTTTGCCTGTTCGGCTCGTTCAGTTGGTTGAAAGGGTGTTAAACTCTCACTTTTTAAGTGGCTTATTTAATGGCGTATAGGACGAAGAAGCCTTTGGTTGTGTTGGTCGGTCCAATGGGGGCGGGTAAAACGACTATAGGCAAATTGCTGGCAGCGGAGCTCTCTTATGAGTTTGTTGACTCGGACAAGGAGATTGAGCGTCGATCTGGTGCTGATATTCCGTGGATTTTCGATGTTGAGGGTGAAGAGGGGTTTCGAAACCGAGAGGTTGCCGTGATTCGTGATCTATCGACAGAGTCTGACGTGGTTCTAGCAACGGGAGGCGGTGCTCTAATTCGTCAGGAGAATCGAGATCATCTTACGAGAAATGGCTATATTGTTTATTTAAATACCTCTGTCGATCAGCAGTTTACTCGCACGCATAAGGATAAAAATCGCCCGTTGCTGCAGGGCGACAGCGACCCTATGACGGTGCTTACGGAGCTTATGAAAGTGCGTGATCCTATCTATCGAGAGG
>NZ_LWFT01000935.1:0-1014 GCF_001635105.1 Oleiphilus sp. HI0079 | reverse complement strand
CAATAGTGAGCATTGTGCATGAGATAAAGTCATGTGGGATGTCTGGGTTTGCGCGCTGATCTGAACGTGCGAGCGCAGTATTGCACTGTAACGCTAGTAATACGAGGAACAGGGCGATGCCCGGCGATACGAAGTGGAGCAAGTTTAAATCCAGCTGATTGAATGCGTGAAGAGCGAAGACTACCCAAAGTTCTGCCCGCCAACCAAACCTTTATGGATAAATGGCGGCCAACGCTTCGCTAATTGTCGAGTACTTAAAACTATAGCCCAAATTATTCAAATATTCTGGGGTCACGGTTTGACTGTCTAGTAGGAGTGCTGCGCGCTCTCCAAAAATAAGATTGACGACGAAAGCCGGCATGGCGAAAAACCTTGGTTTATCGAGTGATTTGGCAAGTGCATCGCTGAACTCGCGATTGCTCACTGGTGAATTCGAGCACATATTGACAGGCCCTGCTGCAGCCTCGGAGCCAAAGAGCAAGTGAATGATCCCGACGGCATCTTCTACATGAACCCAAGACATCATTTGTGCACCATTGCCCATGGTCGCCCCCAGACCCAAGCCAANACTAAGTTTTAGCTTTTGGAGCATCCCTCCTTGCTTGGCAAGCACGATACCGGTCCTTAACATGCATGTTCGATCTGATCTGACGTGAGTTGACGCTTCTTCCCAGTCACGGCATAGCTGAGCGGAGAAGCCTTCACCGTTGCCACTTGCCTCGTCAAACGTTGTTGTGGGCGATGACGGATAAAAGCCTATGGCAGAACCGCTGACCAACGCCTCGAAGGGTCTTGGCAAAGTACGTGACAGCGCGGCGAGCTCTTCTGTTATACCGATCCGACTAGCGCGAAGATTCTGCTTTCGTTGCATTGTCCAAGGTTTGTCGACGATAGGCTCTCCACTCAGATTAAGGCAGTAACGGATCGTACTTTTCGCCGGAATCTGGGTGAAGCTCGAAATAACTTCCACTTTCCTTCCGATTTTAGCAGTAACGGTCTTCGGCTCTTGACGGG
>NZ_LWFT01000934.1:0-938 GCF_001635105.1 Oleiphilus sp. HI0079 | reverse complement strand
AAGAGTCTGAGCAATGTGAAAAACATCATTGCTGTTGCGTCGGGCAAAGGCGGAGTAGGTAAAAGTACCAGTGCCGTCAATTTGGCGTTAGCGCTGTCGCAGGAGGGCGCCCGTGTTGGCATTCTTGATGCGGATATTTATGGGCCAAGCGTTGGCATGATGCTTGGTATTCCTGCTGATGCTCGTCCTGAGACCTATGAAGATAAGGCATTCATTCCAATTGAAGCGCATGGCATTCAAGCAATGTCGATGGCCTTTTTGGTCACTGAGCAAACGCCGATGGTATGGCGAGGTCCTATGGTCAGTGGTGCACTCATGCAGCTCTTGACTCAAACTCGCTGGGACGACTTGGACTATCTAATTATTGATATGCCGCCGGGAACGGGCGATATTCAGTTGACGCTATCCCAGAAAGTTCCGGTGACGGGTTCTATTATCGTGACGACACCGCAAGATATTGCATTGATGGATTGTCAAAAAGGCATCGAAATGTTCCGTAAAGTGAACATTCCCGTATTTGGTGTCATCGAGAATATGAGCGTGCATGTTTGTAGTCAGTGCGGGCATCATGAAGCCTTGTTCGGCAATGGCGGCGGTGAACGTATCGCAAAGGCATACGATACGACCGTACTTGGTGAAATGCCCCTGCAACAGACCATTCGAGAGCATATGGATTCGGGGAGGCCAACTGTGATTGCGGAGCCTGAATCTGACGCAGCGCTGTTGTATCTGGATATCGCTAGAAAGGTGGGTGCTGATTTGTCTCAGCGTGCGAGAAATCAGCGTAATGTATTTCCTGAAATCGTGGTGTCCTCAGACTAGAGTTTTCGAACAACGCGCGGCGTTTTAAACCAGTTTTCTATAAATTCAGGGATATCTTCAATGCTCATGGGTTTGCCGTACAGGTAGCCCTGAGCGTAGTCGCAACCCAGTTGGAG
>NZ_LWFT01000933.1:0-960 GCF_001635105.1 Oleiphilus sp. HI0079 | reverse complement strand
CGTTCTCTCATCTGAAGAGATATACCCGCGC
The DNA here is from genome assembly GCF_001635105.1 of Oleiphilus sp. HI0079. NCBI lineage: Bacteria > Pseudomonadati > Pseudomonadota > Gammaproteobacteria > Oceanospirillales > Oleiphilaceae > Oleiphilus > Oleiphilus sp. HI0079. The sequence continues at coordinate 929 of NZ_LWFT01000933.1, read as the reverse complement.
CCAGAAATCAACTCTTGATCCTGCTGCAGCATGGCAACAATATCGGCAGCCTTCGCGTAGTTAACCTGAATGATTTCCAAACGGACTGGCGCCAACTCAGCAACCTGCTTGTTTGTTTCGATCTCAAGTTTTTCTCTCGCAGCAATCTCTTCTGCCGGAGCAACCAACATCACATTGCCTGTTGTGCGCTTATCAAGACCTTTCGTTTTTAGTACCAACTCTAGCGCCTGATCCCAAGGAACATTTTGCAAACGCAGGGTAATGCTGCCGCCTACGGTGTCACTTGCTACCAAATTCAATCCTGTAAAATCTGCGATCAACTGCAATACAGCACGAACCTCAATATTCTGGAAGTTAAGAGACAGCTTTTCGCCCGTGTAAGGAAACTTCTCTTTCAAGCGCTCTTCGGCTTCCTGTTCGGTCACCTTTTCAACACTGACAACAAACTGATTGTCCGCCTGATAGGCTAGGTAGTCATAATTACCTTCCGGCTTAATCACGATTTTTGCTTTGCCGTCTTCAACATACGACTCAATGCGGTGAACAGGTGTCGCAAAATCAACAACATCTAAACGTTGGCGCAAAGCCTCTGGAAGCTCTGCCCCCGAAATAACAAGCTGAATATTTCCACCAACCTCAGACATATCAATGTCTACAGAAGGATTGTTCAAACCAATAATGACTTGCCCATCACCCTTTTCTCCACGGCGAAAATCAATACTGGTAATATCGCTTGCAGCGGAAGAAGCGGTCACTTGCTCTGAAGATTCTTGGGAGGCGGAAGGTGCTGGCGCTGCTGCACCAACTCGCATGATCAGATCGTTGCCAGAAACCTCACTGGTGTATGGCGCCATTGTGGCTAAATCGATGACAAATCGCGTAGCCATCTGACCATCGCTATTCTCAGCCTCGATCACGGTCATTCGCCG
>NZ_LWFT01000932.1:0-1082 GCF_001635105.1 Oleiphilus sp. HI0079 | reverse complement strand
AAGTAAGACCCTTACGTCGAAAGCTCGCCACGCTAGAAGCTTGGATTTCAGGACAACGCAAAGATCAAAGTCCAAGTACACGCTCAGAAGTGGCTGTCATAGAGCTTGATACGGCCAACGCTGCTGAAGGCAAAACCTTAATCAAATTCAATCCGCTAGCAAACTGGTCGTCAAAAGAGGTTTGGGACTACCTTCGCATGAGCGAAGTGCCAACCAACAAGCTTCACGAAAAAGGCTTTATCAGCATTGGGTGTGAGCCATGCACTCGAGCAGTATTACCAAACCAGCATGAGCGAGAAGGCCGCTGGTGGTGGGAAGAAGAAACGCAAAAAGAATGCGGTCTGCACATCAAATAAATTCAGCCAGTGAACGTCAACTCGTCGCTGAGAGTTGCATTCACCCATTCCCCGAACCACCTAAGTGGTGTATCGGGGAATATCGACTTCTGCAAACACTTTCGACACATCTTCTCTATGGGCATGACTATAGAAAGCTTCATCAACCAAGTCTCGCGTTAAATGCGGCGCAAATTCTGCTAAAAACTCATACATGAATCCGCGCATGAATGTTCCTTTACGCAAAGCAATACTAGTGATCGCATCAGGGAATAAGTCTGTTGCCGGTATCGCCACCAAGTCTGAATCTCTTACGGGATCAAACGCCATCGAAGCAATAATGCCAACTCCAAGACCAAGTCGGACATAGGTTTTGATAACATCGGCATCAGAAGCCGTGAATACGACATTTGGCTCCAAACCTTTCGAAGAAAAAGCCTCATCGAGCTTTGCTCGTCCTGTAAAACCAAGAACATACGTCACAATCGGATGCTCAGCCAACCGCTCAAGCGTGAGCTTAGATTCACTCAGCAGAGGATGATTCTTGGGTACGACCACAACGCGATTCCAACGATAACAAGGCATCATAATTAAGTCCGCATGCTGACTTAGCGCCTCCGTCGCAATAGCGCAATCGACGACTCCATCCGAGCACATCTCCGAGATCTGAGCGGGCGTCCCCTGATGCATGTGCAATGAAACATCAGGATAACTTTTCATAAAACGACTAATGATGGGCGGGAGAAC
>NZ_LWFT01000931.1:0-723 GCF_001635105.1 Oleiphilus sp. HI0079 | reverse complement strand
AGATGTGAAAACCCTGTGCCTGCCCAAAAGCAACCAGCTTAGCGGTATCGTCCTCGGTAAGCGGCGCCATGTGACGCACCACAAGCGCAGCAGCGTCTTCCCCAAGGGCCACCTCAAACTGAGGTAGCTCTCGATAAACTGAGAGACCTGCAACCAATTCGCGCAAATCTAGCAGGTGATGCCCCACTTTGGGGTTTAGCACCTCACATTGCTGCATATCCGCAAGAAAGCTGTTGCGCTTTTCTCGGAAACCCACCAGCACGGATTCTTTCTTGGCAACATACCGCACGCCAAGTCTTGCCTTACCCCGATATCCGAGGGTTGGCCCAGTCATAGGAGCGATCCACTCTTCGGGCTCAAGCTCCCCAAAATGTTTGAAATGATCTCGAAGGGTCGCTTCTTTAAACTGAATCTGTGCGTCAGTATCCATGTGCTGCAAACTACAACCACCACAAATTTCGGCGGCAGCACAGGGAGGCGTAACACGTTCAGCCGACGCTTCGAGTACCTCTACCGTTTTGAGTTCATCAAACTTGCCGCGCTGCTCAACGTACTGCGCCATGACACGTTCACCTGGCAGAGCCGCATCAATAAACTGTGTTTTACCGTCAAGCTTGGCAATGCCCCGCCCTTCATGACTTAAACCACCAGATATCTCGCACTCAATGGGTTCTTGGGGAAGTTTTTTCCTACGTCGTCTTGCCATATTTTCTTGCCGTAATG
>NZ_LWFT01000930.1:0-700 GCF_001635105.1 Oleiphilus sp. HI0079 | reverse complement strand
TGATACGCCGGCCGAAGGAGATGTTCAGTTTGAACAGCATGGTGTCAGCGTCTCAGTCCCAGCTAAAGACTTAGCCGTTCTGGCAGGTACTGAAGTCGACTTTATCAAAGTTGGCTTGAACAGCATGTTCCAATTCAGAAACCCTAACGTGACAGGCGAATGCGGTTGTGGCGAGAGCTTTTCCGTAACAGAGGAAGCGTAATTAATGGCTGAACGCGAAGTAGTAGTGACAAAACGCGAAATAGCCGCGCGCATTGTTCCTGCAGGCACAGAAATCTCCATTCCAAAAGACACCTTTGTCACCATCACCCAATCTTTGGGTGGCACCTTTACCGTCTCTGTAAATGGCAATCTTGCCCGAATTGAAGGCCGCGATGCCGACGCATTAGGCAAAACGGTCGTCTATGAAGAGGTGGCAGCACCAGAAGACGGCTCGGTCAGTGAAGAGCAGGTATGGGCCGCTCTAAACCAAGTATACGACCCAGAAATCCCAGTTAGCGTTGTAGAGCTTGGACTGATCTACAATTGTAAGGTCAAACAAAATGAGCAAGACGCAAGCAAGTATGACGTGTTCATCACGATGACATTAACGGCGCCGGGTTGCGGCATGGGCCCCGTTATCGTCGATGATGTGCGTCATTATGTGGCTCGAGTGCCAAATGTCAGTCGCGTAGAGGTAGATTTGGTTTTTGACCCTCCT
>NZ_LWFT01000929.1:0-1217 GCF_001635105.1 Oleiphilus sp. HI0079 | reverse complement strand
CAGGTTCGCTTTTTGTGCGGGATCAGCATTGGCAACGGCGGTAAATGCTGCAATAAGTCCGATGATCGTGCCTAGCAAACCCAATAACGTAGCAACGTTCGCCAGCATGGCGAGATACGGTGTACGTTTCTCAAGTCGCGGCAAAATCTCCATTAGAGACTCCTCCATTGCATACTCGATTTCGTCCCGAGGGCGACCTGCATTATGCCGAGTGAGACCAATGTCGAGCATTGTTGAGATTGCAGCCTTTCCTTTCCGCGCTTTCTCACCCGCTTTAATGAACTCGTTTTTCAATAGTAGGGGAAGCAATTCATCTTCAAATACTCGGCGGTTTGTTGACTTTGCACCGGTTAAAAAAATAAACCGCTCTACAGCAATCGCCAGACCTATCGCTAAAACAACCGCAATGGGATACATAAAAGAACCGCCATCTTGAAAAAACTTAACCACTGTATCCAATGTTATCTCCCTTTAATCGATTGTTTCTAAGCGTTATTACTAACGATAGATTGAGAATTTTAATTCGTGAAGGATTCGGTCGATACTTTTATATATCTCTCGAAATAAACACGTTCGCGATGTTCGCTGATATCTGTAGGCTTCAGCGCATCGGGCATTTTCTGCGGCGTCAACTCGATCTTCGTTGCGTCTTTGTCACTCGCCACACGCCATGGTAGCGCAACATCAATCTTCGGTAACTCAGAGTTACCTATGATTGCGATGGTTTGCCCTTTTTTAGAGCTAGGCTCCGACGCGTATACAGCCAATCCGCTCAACATAAAAGCCAAAAAGAGACCAGCGTGCAGGAGAGTTTTTAACATTAGGATGCTTTCCTCTTCAAAAGACGCTTCCAGATCTTAACCCTTTTTACATCCTCGGCGTTCGTTTCTTCATCCGCGCCGTCGATAAACGCTTGATAATGATCTTCAGCGAGATCGTACTTCATTAAATACAAATCGTAGATAACCCCAAGTCCATAATGCGCATAGAGTGAGGTATCGTCTAATGCCAGCGCACGCAAATACTCTGTTTCTGCATCTTCGTAGCGTGCGAGGGCTAACAAGGCCTCTCCTTTAAACAATGGGCAGTGGATATTGCTTGGGTCGAGCTCGCAGCCTCTATTGAAGTGCGTTAACGCATCGTCGTAACGCTGTAGCTTCAAGTCGATAACGCCCAAATTGATATGGAGGGGCGCGTTATTTGGATACGTCTTCAGC
>NZ_LWFT01000928.1:0-20723 GCF_001635105.1 Oleiphilus sp. HI0079 | reverse complement strand
GCGCTATTTGGCATTGCTGGCCTGCTCCTTGCTCAACTCCTTACAAGATAGAAATTTTTGAAAGGTTTTTAGCAAAATGACGAATACCAAAAGCGGGAATACATTATTGTTTTCGGAGTCGGCGCAAAAAGCGATTCCTTGGACTCTTTTGAGTAAGTCCCTGTTATTTATCGTTTATTTCCTGATCTCCATCCTTTCGGTCCGACTACTCGGGACAGAGCAGTACGGTCTTTTTGTGATTTGCAGAAGTATCGCTGACGTTCTTATTCTGGTTTGCACTTTGGGAATGACCGCATCCTTCGTTCGCTTTATTCCCGAACTGGTCTTACATAAAGATCTCTCGGGTATTAAGCGATTAATTGGTACTGGGTTCATACTGCAATCCCTTGCCTTAGTTGTTATTGGACTCGGCATGTATCTATCGCAACATCATATCGAGCAGTACTTTTCAGTCGCGTTTAATGGCGCTCTTTTATTCACCTTTATCCTCATGGTTTGCGAGCAGTTAAAAACCAGCATCAACTCTATTCTAACCGCCCTATATCAAACTAAGCGCATGGCTGTGTTCTCTGTCTTGAACGGCATCATATGGATATGCGCATTAGCGTTGCTGCTCAACAATGACGCAAGTGTGAGCAATGCCTTATCGGCCCAAGCGCTCTCTTACGGGCTGATTTATCTAGTTGCAGCTGGAATTCTTTGGCGATACCTAAAGTCTTTAAATTGGCAGTCGCAGAATAATGTACTCAGCGCAAAGCGCGTGTTCAACCAATCCGGCTCCATCGCTCTCTCAACGCTGGTTCGCCTGCTTATGTTGAAATATACCGAGCTATTTTTCTTGGGCGGGATGACCGATGCAGAGACCGTCGGTATGTATGACCTGGCGTTTTCACTACCAATGATGGTTATAGTGTTTATCCCAGCAGCAGTGCATGAACTATTCGTTTCTGGCGTTTCAGAGGCGTATGTCAAAGACCCTCGTTGCCTTCCTACACTGATTAAAGCGCTCTATAAAATACTGATTCTGATCGCCGTGCCCATTGCCGTTTTTGGGTTCATGTTTGCAGGGGAAATGCTGATTTACTGCTACGGCGAAGAAGTTCGGGGTGTTTATGAACTGACGATGGCATTTTGTCTACTTCATCTTCTGCCACTAATCTCCACGCCGCTCTCTGTAGGCATTCAAGTGCGCGAAGAAGTCATGCGGATGTTCCCAACATTGATGCTACAGCTCACCGTCAACATTCTTCTGGACTACCTACTAATCGTTGAACTGAACATGGGCATTTGGGGTGCTTTTACTGCGCTGATTCTCACCTTTGTGCTGACAATTCCGATTCGCCTTTATCTTGTATCAAAGATCCTTGGCGGTATTTATTTCCCGGGCGCATTCTTTATTCGAGTGCTTTTTGTCACCCTTGCGGTTGGATACGCAATACGCGTGCTACTCGCGCCAGAAAGCCTATTCTCAATTGCCCCACTGTTCTTTGTGTATTTAGTGTCAACACTCGCTGTGTTAATCAAATTCAGATTCATTAATGAAGCCGACATTACAGACTTAGACATCTTCCTTCGTGGCAAGGTGCATCAAGTCCTGTCCAAACTTAACCATACTCGCTCTGCCAAACTATCCAAATCAAGCTTGGTAATCACAAAACAACTGACGGAGTAATCACTATGTCAAACTTAAGAATTTTACTAGGCGGCGTACCATTCGGATGTAACAACATTGGTGACGAAGCCATCTTGGCACAAGTCGTCAATATCGTTCGCGAATCAACGCCTGCAGCAAACATTATCGTCAGTACGGGAGAACAGAAAACCACGGCCGAGTGGCTAGATGTCGAAACTTGCCCGCTTCATAGCTCCTTTAGTGGAAACGAGCGTGACAATACCGCGTTCTTTGACGCGCTAGATAGTGCCGACGTATTCATTTGGTCGGGGGCTACGGGCCTATCAGACTACCCAAACGCAGCACTAAACTGCCTGAGTGAAGCTCAAAATCGAGGCTTGAAAACGATCGTATTCTGTACCGGGATGAACGACACCTTCAATCCAGCCCACTTCAAATTAAACTCAGGTTTGAAGAAAAGTCTGTTCGACATAATTAAACAGACAAGCGGTGGCAAACTTGATCTCACGACGCGTTACGAGTGTCGCAAAGAGCAAGACGTACGCACACGCTTGAAAGAGATTCTCGACCGCTGCGATCTCGTCATTAATCGCGATTTCCCCAGTAAACTAGAGCTGATGAAATCAAACCTAAGCAAGCAGCCCATCGTTGCTGCCGATCCAGCAATAGCACTGCCTCTAGTTGCGCCAACGGCTGCACTCTGGGGAGACAGTATGATGGAGGTCTTGGAGTCAGGTTCAAAACTGATCGGCGTTTGTATCTCATCGCAACAAAAAATCAATCAGCTTGATGCCTTTGCATCATGGCTTGATGGATTAGTGGATACCTATCAGGCAAAAATCGTGTTTATTCCAATGAACCCGATTACCGACTTTAAGCTGATGTCACAAATACGCGAGGCGATGTTTCATCGCTCTCAATCGATCATCGCCTCGGGCTCGGTTAAACCAAGTTCCGTTGCCGGTTTAGCATCGAAAATGGATGTCGTCATCAGTAGCCGGCTGCATCTACTTATCTTCGCTGCGATTAGCAGCACACCGTGTATTGGTATTGGCAGAGGTTCAAAAGTAACCAACTTTCTCTCTGAATTCGGTTTCTGTACAGCAGGCGACACCGACAACATCAAGTTCGAGTACCTTGAAAAAGAAGTGCGAAAAATACTTCTTGAAAAAGACGCCTACAAAGAGGTTGCCGATCTCGTTCGCGAGTCCATGCTCATTCGACTCGAACATGGCGTGGCAGCACTCAAAAACTGTCTCACGCTTGCTTAGCAACGAACAATACTGATGACACCTTAGGAGATCACCATGAATTCGAGCATACAAATAGTAAAGGCCGCTATTCCAGCGGGGTGGAAAAGAAACCTTCGAGCACTGTTCTTTTCGCCGATGCGGACATTGGATCTTGTAACGAACTATCTTTACGATATGAAGCGCTACTTAAAGTACTCGTCCACTTTGCAGTTTTTTGATTCCGAAACGCAGCTACGTTCCTGGATTGATGCGGACGCGCACAAGTTAGAGAAAGGGTTAGCGCTCGCAGCGCCGCGCCCAGGATTCGGCAAAGGTGTTGCCGAGCGTTTGGTCCGCGAGATCGATCTGTATCGTGCCAATCATGGGATGTCATTGTCTTTGGAAACGGCCGTTTCGGTGTTGGACTCTTATATGACCTTCACCTGTGGTTGCGATATCGAGTACGCGCCTTTATTTTCAGACATTAATCGACTCACTCGCGAGATCGAACTAGATAAACAACGAGCTGGCTGCGATACCATCGTAAAAAGCGAATGGCTCAATTCGGCACAACAGGACCTCAGTGGCTTTTTTCGATCGCGACGCAGTGTCCGAGACTTCGCTAATCAACAGGTCGATCCTCAAAGCTTGCTCAAAGCGGTTGAAATGGCCATGTACACACCCACCGTATGCAATCGTCAGGCGATCAAGGCACATGCATTCACACGACCCGAATCCGTCGCTAAGGTACTCCAATGTCAGTCAGGCAACGGTGGCTTTGGTGACAAAGTGCCAGCAGCGATTGTCATCACCGTAGACCGACAAAGCTTTTTCACCTCTGGGGAGAGAAATCAGTGTTGGATTGATGGAGGCCTGTTCTCCATGTCACTAATTTATGCACTGCATTCGCTTGGTCTTGGAACCTGTTGTTTAAACTGGTCCGTCACCAAAGATCAAGACCAATCATTGCGTAGCATTATTGAGGTGGAAGAAAGTGACGCAGTGATCATGATGATCGCGGTCGGTCATTTGAAAGACACCTTCAAGGTTGCAAAATCGGCTAGAAAGCCAGTCGAAGAATTTATCTCCTTTGAGAATATCAAGAAACCGTGATTTTCTTTTTGCGCTGCAATTTGCGATTCGCACATTCAGCGCAGTATCCAGCCCAGGAATACGCTTCGAGAGCCCCACATAAATCACTTATAATTCAATAGCTTATAAAATTTCACATTTATTGGCACGACTTGGCCGCCTAATTGCTCAACTAAGACTATTCACATACTTTTGAGCTTACAGGTCCAATGAAACAGCTTAGTCAAAACCACATTCTTCATGTTGTACGTCGCTTCTCTTTAAACCATTGGGGCGCGAGCGAGCAGACGGCCTGGAGAACAGCAACATCGCTAAAGCGAGAAGGTATTTCCAACTCGATCATTGCGACCAGTGCACTTTCTCAGCCAGGGCCTGAATTTCTTGAGCAAATCAGTATCCAACGATTTGACTACATTTACCCTCAGCTATTGTTAAGCCAAGAAAAATCCAAGCAGTTAGACCTCAAAGGTGGAAACCCATACTCCTTAGGACTATTGAGAGCGGCTTGGAGCACACCTTGTAAGCTGTTCCATTGCCACACGCATTCAAGACTTGCTTCGACCATTCGATTGGTCGCGAAGCTGCGTAAGATTCCATTCGTCGTGTCTCTGCATGGCGGGGCATTTCGCATTCCGAATTCAGAGCTTAGCTATCTCGAGCAGCTCTCGTCCGGCTTCAGTCGCTATGGCTTTTTATTGGACAAGGTGTTTAAGCCGCATCGCGTTCTAGCTGACGCATCTGGGATCATCTGTCCTAGCTATGAGGAGCTCACCGCTGTGCGTAAAGCTTTTCCGCTCAAGCCAAGCACTTACTTACCAGCGGGTGTTGATATCGAGCAATATGCAAAAAAGAGCGCGAAGGGTCTACGCGCAAAATACAGCATTTCAGACGACACCTTCGTGCTGCTCTGCTCTGGTCGAATTGATAGCCAGAAAAATCAGCTTCTGTTAATTGAGATGATGCATGCGCTTTCTCATAACCGAAGCAATCATTTTCACCTGATCTTAATGGGGCACTTGTCGAACGCAAACTACTTTGAAGAAATCAAACAACAGGTAAGAAAATACGGCCTGCAGAAGAGCGTGACATTGGTGTGTGATTTGAACAGCGATTCTGAAGAGCTAATTGCAGCGTACCAAGAGTCCGACGCGCTAATCATCCCGTCGATCCACGAACCGTCATGCCTCCCAGTGCTAGAGGGTTGGGCTGCTGGATTACCTGTTGTTGCATCCAAAATCTCCAGCCTGACTCACCTTGTCAATGAAAAAGAAACAGGCTTGCTGTTCAACCCCTTCAGCCCCCGAAGTCTTGCTGAGGCGCTCACTGAGCTCAAAAACAACCCAGAATTACGGGAAAAGCTAATACGCAATGGCCACGACACCGTGAACAAGCACTTTACTTGGGATCACTACGCTCAAAAGCTGATGAGTTTCTATGAGGAAGTGGAAATGTTCCACGCAAGCCAATCAGCAGCAAATATCATTTGTTAAATTCTGCGAGGAACATTCTATGACGATCAACAAAAACACAACATCCAAACACCCTCATGTTCTGGTCAGCGGTCTGGTCTACGATAACGGGAAATCTGGAATTGCTGAGTACACCCGGCAAATGGTGACAGCGCTGTGCGCTCAAAATACAGTCAGCATCGCTATGTTAAAAAAAGACATATCGGAGTTTCCGGTCGAACAAAACAGGCTTCAGATTGTGCCGGTTTCTAACCTGTTCGCACACCCGGTAATGAGCATACTTTGGCACATATTTCTTCTTCCCTTGCTCGCGTTCAAGCGACGCTATGATTGGGTTATTCTTCCTGCGATCAATCGACGCATGGGGCTCTGGTACCCTAAGCCTACCATTGGCATAGCCCACGATCTGAGCCAGTTTTCTGTTGATCAAAAATACGACCTGTTTCGAACCTTGTATGTAAAATTCCTACTCCCCATTTGCACAAGAAACCTAACGCACATCATTGCCATCAGTCACAACACAAAACGAGATCTAACAAGGTTTTGGAACATTCCGTCAGACAAGATGTCAGTGCAGTACAACGGCTACGATCACGCTCGCTACAACGCGATTGAAGACTCGGAAGAATTCAACGTCTTGGCGCATTATCAACTGGAAAACCCTTACCTGATTTACGTGTCGCGCATCGAGCACCCTGGAAAAAATCACGTGCGCCTCATAGACGCCTTTGACGCTCTAGACGACGCACTCACAAAAGATCGATCGCTGGTTTTTGCGGGCGGAGATTGGAACGGTGCAGAGCAAGTAAAAGCACATGCTGCAAATGCCCGAAAAGCCAATCAAATCCGATTCTTGGGCTATGTTCCCGTCGAAAACTTGCCCGTACTCTATCGACAAGCAGATCTGATGGTCTTTCCGTCTCTATACGAAGGCTTTGGTATTCCGCTGGTTGAAGCCATGGCATGTGGCACGCCAACGCTATGCTCTAACAATTCTGCGCTTGGTGAGATCGCTGGCGACGCAGCATTTACCTTCGACCCCACTTCTGTATCGAGCATCGCTGAAGCGTTAACAGGCGTGATGTCAAGCGCGCACTTAGCAAATCAAAAGATCGATCTCGCGAAGGCACATTGCACTCAATTTAGTTGGGAGCAATTGGCTGCACACCTAAACCGAAAAATGAATCAACAAACACTAAAAACCACGCTTAACGGCTTCGTAAAATACGCGAATCACTGAGCCTGAAAGTCCAAGAACATATTTCTGGAGAAAAGCTATGCAATACAATCAAAGCAGTACTGTGCTCAACAACGATCTTGCCTTTTACAGCAAATCAGACGAACAACACGATTCCACAACGCGATCCGATAAAGTTAAAGCAGACAAAATCGCAATCTACACATTTGTAGATGCATTTGGCTGGGAGGTCTATCAACGCTACGGTTTTCTCAATGACTTGATGCCCTATGCACGTCGTCTGGAAACCACCTTTGGATTTTCTTCTGCGGCCGACCCCTCTATTTTAACCGGACGTTTTCCTGACGAGCATGGCCATTGGTCGGCATTTTACTACGACCCGGAGAATTCACCATTTAAATGGTTCAAATCGCTATCGTATCTTCCAGGCGTCATCTTCGATCGCTGGCGCGTTCGACATTGGTTGAGCAAGTTCATCAAAGCAGCCTATGGATACACCGGCTACTTCGAGCTGTATAGCGTGCCCTTTGATAAGCTGCCGCACTTCGATTACCTCGAAAAGCGCGACTACTTTGTGCCTGGTGGGATCCTGAAGACAGATACCATCTTCGACTGGTGCGCCAATAACAAAGTACCTTACTACTGCTCCAACTGGCGGGAATCCGAAGAAACGGTGGTGGAAGCCAACAAACGGGAAATAAGCAAAGGCGAGATCAAAATGGCCTATGTATACCTACCTAAGCTCGATGCCTTAATGCATAACTATGGCACCAAGCATGACAAGGTTAACGAGAAGATTCGATGGCTTGAAGATCAGGTTCTGGATGTCTATGAGACAGCCAAACAGCACTACAAAGAGGTGTCGCTGTATGTCATTTCCGATCATGGAATGGCCGATGTCTCAGGGAGCGTCGATCTTATCAAGAAAATCAACGGTCTTGGTCTCACCTATGGCGAAGACTATGTTGCTATGTATGACTCCACCATGGCTCGTTTCTGGTTCCCGAACCCTAGCGCCCGCGCAAAAGTGGAAGAATGTCTGAGCCAAGTAGACGAAGGCAAGATCGTGTCTGAAGACGAGCTTAAACAAATGAGAGTTCCACATGAAGGAGCGAAGTTTGGCGAGCTATTCTTTTTGATGAACCCCGGTATTTTGATCAATCCGAGTTATATGGGGCTAAAAGTCATTCCAGGCATGCATGGATATCACCCGCACGATAAAGACTCTTATGCGTCGATTATCAGCAATCGTCCAATACCGGAAAACATCAACTCAATTACCGATATTCGTAAAACAATGCAACACGAGTTAGAACAATACTGTGTTGGCACTGTTCCTGCTGATAAGTAACGAAACAGCGATATAAGTCGCTAATTCCGTTAATTTTTTTCAGAATGCGAATACATAATTATGATGACGCAAAACGCACAACAAGCAGCTGGAGCAGGAATCGATCTGCATACCTTTTGGGTAAGCATCCAGTTCAAGCTGCTTATACCAGCGCTAGCGGCCATCATAATATGTTTAGGTACATTTAAACTTACCAAGGTACTCATTCCGGACCAGTGGGAAGCAAGTAGCTTTCTCATCCGACACGCGAAGAACATGTCTTCTCAAACAGACATGCCTTATCTGTACTTAAAAACAGACATCAACACGCTTCTCGAAACCATTTTGCTGCGCGAAAACCTTCAGCAAGTGATTGATCAACTAGAGCTTGGCATCACTCCCGAAGAGCTGCATCGCAAAGTGCGAATCAACAAGACAGGCAAGTCTGATGTAATTGAAGTCAAGGCGACGTGGTATGACCCAGCGGTAGCCGCTGAGATTGCCGACTCAATTGGCAAAATGTTTCTAAAAAACTACACCCGAATTCAAAATGCGGCGACAGAAGAAATACATCAGTATTATCAAAGAAAAATCGATATCACGCGTGAACAACTTCGTACCGCAAAACAAAAGGAAAGCGAGTTTAGGTCTCAGAACAACGTGCTCGACTTCGAAGCGCAAAAAGAAAACCTGTATAGCTACCTTGCCCAACTCGAACTGCGCTATGTCGATGAAGATGTGAAGCGCAATGATTTGTCTGCGCAGTTTGCGCATACCAAATCACAGCTTGCTGGCACGTCCAACAAAATCATCATTTCCGAGCTTTTGCGCACCAATGAGGGCAATCGCAGTAAGGCACTGCGAAATGAGCTTGAGGTACTGCGCAAGCGCTATACCGAAGACAATCCCAAGGTTCAGCATTTATTGCATCAAATCTCGGTGCTGGAAATTGAGGAACGCTCTCGCGTTGCTTCAGATCCTAAATTTGATGAAGTCGAATATGGTCCTAACCCGCTGCATGAGGAGCTCTCAATACGCCACATGGAGCTCGAGTCACAGCTGGTTGCAACAAAGGGCAACCTTATCGCATACCGAGAAAGCATTGCGAGTATCAAAACCCAGATCGCGCATTTGGCGCAGCTTGCTCAAACGCACTACCGATTGATGCAAGATATCGAAGACAAAGAAGACTTGATATCCAAGCTCAATACTAGAGTTGTAGAAGCCAATCTCGCCTTAGAATCTAATATCAGTGACTTCGACATTCTTCAGGAAGCACAATTACCAGAATTTCCAAAAAGATCTTTCCGCAAGGTCATTGCAATCGCGCTGGCCATCTTCATCGCAGGCGTGATCACGTTGTACATCCTGCTGAAAGAGTTTGTGAACACCTCGCTCAAAACTGCGCACGATCTGCAATTCATCGAAGGCGCCTCTATCGCCGCGGTGCTTCCAAATAAAGACGAAGTTCCTGAACAGCTGTTCTACTCGCAGTTCCAATTACTGTTCTCAGAGATCGCTGCAAAAATCAAAGGCGCAGATTCCAAACTTCTCACCATATCCAGCATGTCCGATGGAGAGGGTAAATCTTTCATTGCCGGCGAAATTGCTTCGTTGTTTGTGAAGCAGGGTAAGCGTGTTCTATACATCGAATCTGAAGAGTACCTGGAAGATATTTCGCAAGACGCCATCATCAACAACGCGCTTTATGGCTCATCAGGCTTGAATACCGTTTCACCAAACAAAGTCTATGAAGGGCTCGACAAGGCGTACTTTCAAACCGACAAGCACATTTATCTCGATGTTCTCAATGATGAAAAGATCGGACTATTTCTAGAGCACTGCTACCAACACTACGATTTGGTTGTTTGGGACATATTCCCGGCGAATCGACATCTGCAACTATTTCGCACCATTGCCCAGTGCGCAGAATTTAATTTAGTTCTCACCAAGAGCCGTAACACGCCAAAGAAAGTGATGAACCAAACCGTTGCCATGATGAATGCATGGGGGGTTCGAAATATCGGCCTTCTTATCAACGCGTTACCGAAAAAATATATCCGTAGTCAGCTGGACTTTAACTAAGGTGATCACGATGCTTTTTACTTCTATTTCACTCGTACACACAAAGAGAAATCTGCTTAAGGCCTTGTGCAGTCAAGGTATTTTCTTGTTCCTAACGTTGACTATTTCCGGCTGTGCCAATCAGGACGTCGTATCGGATAACACGTTCCCTGATCAACTAGATATTTCAGAAACGGGTCTCACGGTCACGGAAGAGCAGATTCAACAAGACCGTAACTTCTTAAAAAGTCTCCACACGCTAGAGAACAACGAATACCGAATCGCGTCGGGAGACAAGTTTAATATCTATGTCTATAACGAGTCCGACCTTGATACCAAAGGCATTATCGTCAAGATGGATGGCACCATTACCTGCAAACTGATTGGCGAGATTCAGGTAAAAGACCTGTCTATTCCGAACGCAACGGCGGAGATCGAGGCGGCGCTAAAAAAGTATATTCACTACCCTAAAGTGTCTCTTATCCCATACGAAATGCGTAGCTCGAGCTTTACGATCATGGGCAAAGTCACGAAACCAGGCTTTTACTACTTTGACGGCTCTATTCGCCTCGCAGACGCAATCGCAAAAGCGGAAGGCCTCTCAGTTGGTGTATTCGACAACAACACCATCGAACTGGCCGATCTACAACATAGCTTTGTTCGTCGTGGTGACGACATACTCCCGATCGACTTTGACGCGCTCCTTCGCAAAGGCGATGCGCTGATGAACATTCCTTTGATTAACGGCGACTATATTTTTATTCCGTCGGCAATGAACCAAGAAGTGTATGTCATTGGTGAAGTGAATAAACAAGGTTACTTTGGATTCAAGCCGAACATGACAGCAGGCCGTTTACTGGCGCATGCTGAAGGCGTCAAAAACAGCGCGGCTGACGAGATTGTCGTGATTCGCGGTAACCTGCAGCATCCGCGCCTATATAAACTTTCGCGAGACGAAATTCTCACAGGTACTAGCCGAGACTTTCGACTTGAACCCAATGACATTGTCTATGTGCCGAAAGGTATTCTAGGTCAGTGGAATGCGATCTTATCTGAAATCGTGCCGACCTTAGAAGCCGCTGTCACCGCCTTTGATATTGATCGAGAGATCAGTGTAAGGGTTAAGTAAGCAATCATGAGCGAGCTCAAGTATGTCATCTTCTTTACGGTACTCCTGATTGGAGTACCGGTGGGCTATTTCCTAGCACTGCGCTATAAGTGGATCGAAAATCTTGTCTTCTTTCTGTTCGTCTTCTTTACCTGCGAGATGGTCGATATTAACTTTATCTCGATGGAGACCTACCGAGGGACTTCGAAGGGGTTCGAGTTCGGCATGGTAGATATTGCCATGTACATCATCTTGCTGCTAGCCGTTAAACGATCACCGGTTTATGGTGTTCGCTGGTTTCCTCCAGGAAGCATCCTCTACATCATTTATCTACTGATCTCTGTCAGCTCGATCGTACACGCTGACGTCTACATCTACTCCGCGTTTGAGATCACCAAAATGCTGCGAATGCTTCTCTACTTTTGGATCGCATTTCAATATATCCAAACCTCAGAGCACATTGAGATGTTCATGAGCTCCGTCGGCATCGTCATTTTCTATATCTTCACGTCTGTCGTAAAACAAAAGTATTTACTGGGGATGTTCCAAACGATGGGACCGTTCCCACACCAAAACTCACTCACCTTATACATTTCGATTCTAGGGTCACTGGCGCTTGCGAAAGTGTTGAACGATCGCTCTGCTAATGCGCCGTTGTGGTTCTTACTGTTTGGCATGTCAGCCTTTTGCGTGCTGTCTACGCTTTCCAGAGCGGGCCTCGCTTTGTTTGCGCTGAACAGCATCATCGTATTTTGCGTCTCTATGTTCTTGAATGATCGAGAACAAAAGTTCTTACGCCGCCGGAAGTGGATCATCGTCATAATCATGCCCCTTGTCGGCTCAGCAGCACTTTATAAAGCATCGGACTCGATCATTGAACGATTCTCCACCGCGCCGGAAGAATCAGGGCTAACACGTATTTATCTCGCGCAAGCCGCTGTCAAAATGGCGAACGAAAACATTTTAGGTGTCGGGCTGAATAATTTTGGCCACAAGATTAACGACCCCTATCCTTATGGCGCCCATATCCCGAAAGAGATCAGTCCAGATAGTACTCGCCGCGGTCTAGTAGAAACCGCCTATCTCATGATCGCTGCGGAAGCCGGGTGGCTCGCGTTAGGGGCGTTTTTGCTCATGCTGCTCTACTTCTACTTTGTAAATTTGGTCAACCTGATTCGCATGAAAGATCACCCCGCGCGTTACATTGCAGTCGCCTTGCTTGGCGCGCTAACCCAAGTGTATTTACAGACATCCCTCGAATGGGTGATCAAGCAAACCAACAACTACTACCAACTGATGTTCGTTTTCGCGCTCATCGCTGCAATGAAGCGCATGCGTCAAACACCAATGACGCCCAAGAACAACGCCAAGGCAGAGACAATATCTGCCCCCACTATCCAAACTATGAGGCCTCTCTGTGTCACAACAATCTAACCACGCTGAGCACCAGCATGAAAAGAACGCGATGTGTGCATCGAAGCGGCAACAAGACAGTAGTAGACGCAACAGCGAATATTACTTCTCTCAGCTACCTGAGGGGCTCAGAAATGACCTCTCAACCGAACAAGCGCGGGAAATCAAGCGGGTGATCGACAGAGCCATACCCGTACCGTCGAAAAAAATCTTTTCGCTTGAGCTGACATTTTGGCTGTTCAAACGCTTTTACTGCGTGTTCTATCTCGGTGAAGACAAGCGCCGACTCATCCCGAACTTCGGAACAAATTACGGCAAAATGCTGAAATTATCCGCACATATTGTGAGCACCCTAATTGTTTGGATAGCCACGATCTTTGTCGCTGGTGCTGCGGTTTATTACGCAAAGAGTACGCTTGGAATAGACATATTTCCCAATCAACATGCTCAAGACATCATCACTGAAACGATCAGAGAGCAGGCCGAGTAAAGGCCTCGCGCATCCTGCATTGCATATTGCAAAAGGCGCCCGCCAGCTCCGCAACGAAAATACCTTAAATCATTGTTTTTAATGATCTTTATTTTATGGCACGCACCATGCAAACAGTTTATTCAAAGTCAATTTCAGTGAGAACATCTATGACGCAGATCATGTCACCCGACCTTCAGGCGACACTCTGGTTACGCGAGAAAAGCGCATCACACGTGGCCTTTATGGACTTTAAACAAAGCAAACACTTTCACTCACTTGACGGCCTAAGATGCTTGAGTATTTTAGCGGTCATCTGGCACCACGTGGCAGGAGATCAATACGCTTCGAACAGCCTATTCTTTTTAGGCCACCATGGCGTGACGCTGTTTTTTGTAATTAGCGGGTTCCTCATCACCTCGTTGCTGTTGCGAGAAAAACAAAAAAACGGCCGCATTTCACTTCCACAGTTTTACATGCGCCGCGCCTTGCGCATCTTCCCCGTGTACTACCTGGTGCTCTTTATTTACTGCGTATTGGTATTCTTATTGGAAAAAAACTCGGCGGCAGGCCTCGCATTCTTTGACAACCTAATCTATTTCGCAACGTACACCTCCAACTATTTCGTCGCGCTCAATGGCGACCGCGTGATTTTTTACTTCGCGTGGTCTCTCGCAGCAGAGGAACAGTTTTACATGGTGTGGCCCACAATCGAGAATTGGCTTTCAGAAAAAGGCGCGATCGCCGTCGCGCTGATCGCGATTCTTGTCTCCACCCTTGCCACACAAGGTATGTTATTACTGACGTCCTCCGATCTGCTCTCAATCATTCTTGAGAACATCGCGATCCCGATCTGCATCGGCGTACTACTGGCACATGCGATGAACAATGAAGTCACCTTCGTCGTGCTGCATAGAATGCTAGGCGCAAAATACACACCGCTCGCTGTTCTCATACTGGCTTTAATGCTTTTAACGCTGGAGAGCAGCTTACAGATTTTTGCCTATCTACTGTTTGCTGCGTTGGTGTTTTGCTCAGTGACCTCAAGGAGCAGCGTTACCTACCCAGTGTTAAATCATCGATGGCTGATCGCGGTAGGTCAAGTAAGCTACGGCATGTATATGTTTCACATGCTGTCTCTCAACGCGATCAGAAAAATCATGCCTTCAAATGGGCTAAGCGCTGACCAAGAGCTAAATCAGCTCGTACTATTTTTGTTGACCAGCCTTCTCACATTTATTGTTGCGAAACTGAGCTTTCGCTACTTCGAGAGCTATTTTTTGCGTAAAAAAGTGACTTACACCGCGACTTTGGCGAGTGAACGATGAACCCAGTTTTAGCCTTTTGGAACCTCTTATGAACTTACTTACTAAGCGATACCCAAAGATAAATCGCACAGATATCAACGGTCGCAAGCAACGCAACGCCCAGCTTGAAGAGGCCCGACTATACAGACTGAGCGATGAGACGGAGATCAAGGCCACCGCGAATCAAGAAGTCGCCTCACATCTCGAACATTTGTGCAGTCAATTTGCACACAACATTAATGCACTCGATGTGGGCTGTGGAACCGGTCGTTTTTTCCACGCCCTGAAAGGCGTCGACGAGCTCACAGGTATCGATCCGTCAAAAGAGATGCTGTTGGCAGCGAAGCATCCACTTCACGGAGCAAAACTTGATGTTCAAAACATTAAACTCACTGAGGGAGTTGTCGACTCGGCAAAACTGCTTCGCAATGGCTATGACCTCATATATGCCATCGCAGTTTTTGGGTATCCCGCTCCGATAGACAGAGCAACTTTGGATAAGCTCTATTCCCATTTGGCACCTGGTGGAAAGCTTTTCTTCACGATCGCGAATCGAGATGACGCATCCTACAAGTCGCTGTTTGAGAAATCACGAACACGAAAAATGCTCGAAGCAATAAGGCCCTATCTGCCCGCTTATATTGGCGCTCGTCTCGCTTCTCGATGGCAACACGCTTTCTTGTCACAGAAAGAGATGGAAAGCATGTTCGAAGATAGCCTGTTTACGCACTTTCGTACCTGGCCCATGGCCAATCGTTTCATTGCGTGTGAGGCTGAAAAACACTAACGCAAATCGCAAAGCAGAACATCATTTCGACTCGCAGTTTGCAAAAAAGCAGGAAAACTGCGCATCATGAAAACTTAAGTAACTGTTTTTTATAGACTTTATGAATTGGCATTGTTTTCGCTATACCCCTCCTAACAGGGAGTCCAACAACCGCGATTTACGTTAAGAGGTAGCACATGTCACAAGGGCAAATCATTAATATCCCTCGAAGATTCGCTTTAGAAGAATGGGGAGGCACCGAGACGGTCATTCTGGAAACGTCCAAACAGCTCCAGAAACGCGGCTATGATCCAAAGATCTATACCACTTTGGCCTTGTCAGAAGAAGCGTTTGAATCGATCTCTGACATTGATATCCGACGCCATTCTTACAGTTACACGAGACTTGGCCTTTCAAATCGCAATCGACGCTTACTCGATAAACGAGGCGGCAACATGTACTCGATTAGTCTGTTTCTAAGTGCGTTATTGGCAAAAAAGCCAAAGGTATTTCATTTACATACTCTCGGACGCGTAGGTTCGCTTATTCGTCTTGCTGCCAAGATTAGGCGTGTGCCTTACGTTGTCAGCATCCATGGTGGTTTAATGGATCTCCCTAAACAGCAACTCAATGATCTCGTCGCACCGACAAAGCGCAGCTTTAATTGGGGCAAGATTTTTGATTGGGTCTTACCGTCAAATAAGCTCGTTGAAGATGCAGATGCGGTGATCTGTGTTGGTGAGGCGGAAAGAAAGAAGCTCAGCAAACGGTATCCCAAGGGCAACATCCACTTCTTGCCAAACGGCGTCGACGTCGATTATTTCGCTAGCGGAAATCGTGAACGCTTTCAGTTTGAACTGCGACACCGTGGCTATTCGCTAAAGTCTTCAGATCGATACATCTTGTCGGTTGGTAGCTTCTATCCCCAAAAAAATCAGGCCGTACTCATTCGCGCCTTCTCCGAACTGCCAAAGGAGAAGCGCCGCAACAAATTGGTACTCATGGGACTGGTCTATGATCAACAGTATTTCGAGAGCCTAAAGGCATTGGCCGAAGAGTTAGAAGTGACTGATGACGTGCTCTTTCTCACCGATGTTTCATTCGACAATCCGACCTTGATTGACGCGTATGCCGCGGCAGAGCTTTTCGTACTGCCAAGTCTCTATGAAACCTTTGGTGTTGTCGTTCTAGAAGCTTGGGCCGCCGGTGTTCCTGTGATATGCGATGCCGTCGGAGGCCTGCCCTCATTCGTCGAAAACAGACATAACGGCTTGTTCTGTCCGATGGATCAAAAGGATTCTTTGGTCACTCACATGTACCACCTTCTGAGAAACGAGACGACGGCAAACGAGCTCGTTAAAAATGCAAGAAACGATGTGCGTCAATACAGCTGGCAGCATATCACTGAAAAACTATCAAACATCTATCAATCTCTTAAACGGTGAGTGTAAAAGTATGCGCTACGTACTAATCCGAGATGACGATCTGAACTTTTTCACACCATTTCAGCAGCTTGAAACGGTCTACGGCTTCATGTTTGATCAGGGAATACCCGTCAACTTTTCCGCCATTCCCAATGTGCATGGCGCCGCAACGACGACCGACTATTCTACGGGGGCAGAAGTATTTGAACCATTCTTGCCCGAAGACGTTGCTGGAACAAAGGGAAACTTCGCGTTAGATGAAAACACGCATTTGTTGCAACAACTCAATGCCATGCATCGCAATGAATTTTTACACCATGGCTATGAGCACAGCGGTCAAAATGGTCTTTGCGAGTTTGAAAGTCGTGACACTGAGTTACTGGCACACAAGCTCCAACATGGTCGAGAGATTTTGCGTCGTTGCTTTAATCAGGCACCAAAAACGTTTGTTGCCCCCCAAGACAAGTACAGCCCAGAAGCGCTCAGATTGATTCAATCACGTTTTGAGACCTTCTCACTCGGCTGGATAGATCGATCCAGATTGCCCCATTCGATCATTCCGAAGTATGTTGTAAAGAAACTGCTGAAGCGCAACTCTATGCGCTATGGCGACACCCTGCTTACCGAGCATCCAGGCTGTCACTATTCTCAGTATGTAAGCCGCGAGCTGTCTGACGCGAAGCTGGACGCGGCGCTCAACGCAAATCCATTCACAATCATTGTGACGCATCACTGGGAGTTTTTTGATCAGGGTAAACTTATTCATTCAATGTGGGACGCATTCAAATCGCGTATTCTCGCGTTGCAAGCAGATCGCAACACCCAACTGATTACATTTTCCCAGCTGCGCGCGCTCGCACAATAATATCGTATTTGCAAAATATCGATTTCATTCTGCGAATAACACCTTGCACCCACCCTTAGAAAAATCGCAGAAAGACCTTTGAAAACCCATTAAGCCATTGTTTTAAATAACTTTTATAACACTGGCCCGCCTTGTGCAAACTTCTCATCGTACCCGCTTTAACGCCCAGAAAAGGTAAGAGTATTATGCGAATGAATCACATAGCCGTTGTTCTCACTTCAGTGAGCTTAAGCACCCCACTGAGTGCGATTGAATTCAGCCATCTGAACGGAACGGCCTCCTCAGGTTATAACCGCTTAGGCACCCCGACAAACGTTCAGGATCAATCAGCATCTCTTCCCGTTGATGTGCTCAACAACATCTACAGCATGCTGCCAGAAAGCCAGTATGTAAATACCAGTTTTATCGACACCAATCTAAAGAGCAACATCATTATTGACGATGACTTTGCAGGCGTCGTCACGGTCGATGTGACCTTCCTCAATGAAGGCGCGGGTTATCGGAACGCCTTTGGCTATTTTTTGTTTGATCCAAACAACCCTCCTGCGACTTATTCCGATATCGCCGAGCATGTTCTTGTTTTTCCTAATGCTTCAAAGCCACCTCAAGGAGAACTGGTACAGGGACATACTGTGCCGCTCAATATCAGCCTGACGGCAGGACAGGGACTAGGCTTTTTTGTCGTACCAAATGGTTGGAGTTACAGCGGCAGCGATGGCAATGTGAGTGGCCTCGGCCCTTGGGGACAACCGTTCTATAGTTTGCCCTACCTCAATCCGGAGCCAAGTGCCCTGCAAGCACATAACGTGGCGTTTTATGATGCAGTGAATGACTTCTTTGTCTTCGGCTTTGACGATCAACATCGCGCCGGTGGTGACAATGATTTTAACGACCTTCTCGTGTCAATCGCCGCTACGCCAACGTACGCCGTCGAAGGTATCAATGTCGATGGCTCAGTCGATACCGGCACCTACCAAGTATTAGAGCAAAGCAACGAAGAGATAACATCAACCACGTACTACCCCTCACAGAGTGGAATGGCGACGCTGATGTTCGAAGACCTTTGGCCTCGAATGGGCGACTATGACTTTAATGATCTCGTGATTGATTACCGCTTTACGAATACCTTAGACAATCGTAACAAGCTACTTTCTATTGATCTTGAATTCTCGATTCAAGCGATCGGCGCAAGCTACCATAACGGCTTTGCACTGCGCTTACCGGGTGTTGACCCAAGCAACATTGCTTCCAGCTCTCTGCATTTGGATGGCGTTCTTGTGGCTGCAGATATTCTCGAGGCTGGTCAGAGCGATGCCAATTTGATCTTGCTGGATGACGCAAAAAATCACATCGGCAAGGCCTGCAAGTTCTTTCGCACCGAGAATACGTGCCAAGCAAAGCCCTCGGGAACCTTCGTTGCCAGCGTGGAGTTCATCAAGCCGGTTGATACCGCGAGCATTGGCCCGGCGCCGTATGACCCGTATATATTCGCAGTCGAGGGAAAATACCACGGCGATTATGACGGGCGCGGTTGGGAGGTTCACCTTAAAGAGCACGCCGGATCAGACCTATTCTCTTCAAATCTGGTCGGTTTAGAGGACGATCGCAGTAACGCAAGCAACAGCTTTGTAAACGCAAACAGCTTTCCTTGGGCCTTGAATATCCCTGCCGGCTGGGAACACCCTAAAGAGAATATCGACATCGTTCGGGCATATCCGAATTTCTCAAAGTGGGTTAGAAGCAATGGTTCAACGCACAAAGACTGGTACCAAAGTAACCATGCGCAACACGATCACCTTTTTGGTCGTCCTTAAACCCTGTTAAACCAATTTTACGGAGCGATTAATCATGACCACCTTGACCAAATTTACCATCTTGGCCTTTGCTACACTATGTATTGGCTGCGCGCCAAGCGGCGGAGAGCAAAGCGAAGAAAACACAACACCAACAAATACTGTAAGCGAAAATCAAAGCACGAACAGCGCCGAAATTTCCTCAACAAAAGAGCTTGTGGCGAGCGAAAGCTTTGATTTCAAAAGTGACCGCATGATCACCCTAAGCTTTGAGCAATTTCCGAGTAGCTATGGCAAGTTTGTTATTTATAGCCAATACGACTTTTACGACACACAACTAGACACCTATTACCCGAACTACAGCACCCGACTGGCGAGTTTTATCGCAACGCCCAACTTAGACTACGACATCATCATTCCAAGCACACAGCAGTTTCTCGTGCTCGAATGGTTGCCCATGGACGGAAAAAGCAATGAGAGTTATCAGTTGCTCGCTTTAAACGAGCAGCAGAGCTACGCGGCCAATTTTTAAGATTGAGATGCTGTCGACAGTTGGAAGATTCGGGAGATTAGCAATGCAGACAACGATCGTTACCTCCTGCAATCGACGATACTTGTGGGGCGCGATCTTACTCATCGCCTCTATCCGCCAGTCTGGCGGGCGCTATCCGATCCACGTTTGGGCAACAGACCTAAACGCATCGGAACGCGCCTTGCTGCGCCAATTCCAAAACGTAAGGGTATATGCCGCAGCATCGGCACACCCTCATCTGGTAAAACCAGACGCAATGCTAAATGTGACAACAGAATACGCCACTTGGATAGATTGCGACTGCATGTTCTTCGGCCATTTAGATGACTTACTCTTGCCCGAAGAAGACGGTATTCAAATCAGACTCCGAGGAGCACGGGAAAACGCAATGGTGTTTGGCAAGCATTATGGCCGTCAAGACAACATAGGCTCGACACCAGCCGACATTCTGTGCCAATGGAAACGTGACGTGAATGAGCGCGATGAACCGCGTTTTGAGACGCAATGTGTCAGCAACTTTATCACGGTACACCGAAAACACTTCGGTTTGCTGCATAGATGGAAAGACCAACTCGAACAGATCGCTATCGATCCATCGCATCCAGTTGATGCCAATAGCAAAGCCTACTTTATGACCGACGAGTCTGTCCTTGCTTCGCTACTTATGTTCGCGCATGAGGTACCGTCAATCTCCTTGTACCGGCTAGATGAGCGAACGTCTCAACGCTTGATTCATTTTGGCCAACAACTTAAGCCCTGGAAAATATGGCGCTATAAACACTTGCGCCATTATCGCCACGTCACGAAGACCATCCAGGCCCTCAAAATAGAGGGCTACCAATTGCCCGATATCCCTACCTCGTTGAACCCGCGCTTCAAACTGCGCACCTTCGCGCATTCAATTGCACTTAGTACTTGGCACTCCGTAAAACACAAAGCCCGCTTATCACTCATACCGTTTGGTCTTTTTGCACAGCACTAGAAAATTCGCTTTTCGCTTTTCGCTTTTCGCTTTTCGCTTTTCGCTT
>NZ_LWFT01000927.1:0-1037 GCF_001635105.1 Oleiphilus sp. HI0079 | reverse complement strand
CCTGGAGAAGTTCAATACTCCCTAAAGATATCGCGGTAGAGCGCAAATCAAAACTATTCTGCAACACTTCATGAGATACATCTTTGAGACGAAACTTCTCGATCAACGCAACCTTGAAACCACGCTCTGCCAGCCCAATAGCGAGCGGTATACCCACCATACCACCGCCAACAATCGCAATGTCGTAGTCAACTTGTTTGATCGTATTATCCATTTCAGAACGCTCAACCAACTCTTTCAAAATACACTGACCGGAAAGGATCTACCCTGCCATTAACGCTTCAATCTCGTCGATATCCTTTGGTACGCCAGAAGTCAGCACCTCGTTGCCCGNTTTAGTGACAACGACATCGTCTTCAATACGAACCCCAATACCGTGGTACTTTTTCGCTACGCCTTTGCTGCCCGGCGCGATATAGATGCCAGGTTCTACAGTCATCACCATGCCTGGCTCAAGCACTCGCCACTCACCACCAGTTTTATATTCACCAACATCATGCACATCCAACCCAAGCCAATGCCCTGTCCGGTGCATGTAGAACTGCTTATAAGTCTCGTTTTCAAGAATCTCTTCTCGCTTACCTTTCAAAATGCCCAACCGTAGCAAGCCATCAACGATAACGTTCACTGCCGCCTCATGCGGGTGATTCCAATGATTGTTGGGTTTCACCTGCTCGATTGCTGCGTACTGCGCATCTAGAACAATCTGATAGATCTCGGCCTGAGCCTCGCTGAACGCACCATTGACCGGGAACGTCCGCGTAATGTCAGAGGCATAAAGTTCTAGCTCACAACCGGCATCGATCAATACAAGATCTCCATCCTTCAACGCTTCGTTGTTTTCGATGTAATGCAATATGCAGCTATTGTCACCACCCCCAACAATCGAAGAATATGCCTGAAACCGAGCTCCCTTTTGCATACAACGATGAACAATCTCCGCCTCAAGGCTATATTCATAAAGCCCAGGCTTGCACGCTTTCATCGCCTGCACATGCGCTTGCGCGCTGATCTCACCTGCACGCTTCATGATTTTT
>NZ_LWFT01000926.1:0-1795 GCF_001635105.1 Oleiphilus sp. HI0079 | reverse complement strand
CAGGCCGGTGTTTTCACCATCACGGGCATCACGCCGTAACTTAGATTGGTCGGAGTGCCGTTAAGTGTCTTCGCTAGCGCGCGTGCTCCAGCCATTAAAGGAAGCACATATAACAGTACGTGGCCGTCGACTTCTGCACAATCGCCAATGGTAAATACATCTTTGGCTGATGTCATAAGGCTTCGATCGCAAACGATGCCTTTGTTTGTTTCAAGACCAGCCTCCTGAGCAAGGCGTGTGTTTGGTTTCAGGCCAATGGCACTGACAGCCAAATCAGCCTCGATCTTTTCGCCACTATCTAGCGTGATAATCACCGACGATTCAGTTTCCTCAATAGCGACTACATTTTGATTCAAATGTAAGTGCGCACCGGCGTCTCTCAATGCCCGTGTAACGCATTTTGACGCCTCTATCGGTAGGAGCGTGTCTAGAACTTCGCTGCTTGGACCGATGAGATCGATGTCGTAGTCTCCGTTTAAGAGATCATTTGCGTATTCGCAGCCGATTAAACCGGTCCCAATAATAGCGATGCGTTTCACTCCGGCACATTTTTCCCGAAAGATACGGTAGTCATCCATGTCGTTAACAGAGCAAACTCGCTCTGCTGTGTTCGCTACAAACGGGAGTACATTGACCTCTGCGCCCGTTGCGAGAACCAACTTGTCATAGCTCACGCTGCTGCCGTCGACTGACAGTGTTTTTGCCGAGGTGTCGATAGCCTGAACGATCGCGTGTGTGCGCATAGACATGTTCAATTGTTCTGACATGTCGCTGGCGCTTGCCATTTCCAGCTCTTTTGCCGACTTGGCTTTCGTAAAGCCGGTTGAGAGCATCGGCTTGGAGTAGGAAGTGCCGTCGTCTGCTGTGATCATTAACAACGGTGCTTCGCTATTCAGCTTGCGAAATTCGCGGGCTACCGCGTAGCCGGCCATTCCTGAACCGATTATGACAATTGGATCAGCCATTAAATTTCAACCATTTCGAAGTCTTCTTTACCAACACCGCAATCGGGGCATTCCCAGTCATCTGGAACATCTTCCCACTTGGTGCCTGGCTCAATATTGTCGTCTGGCCATCCCTCGGCTTCATCGAGATTTACCGCAGAGATTGAATCACGCATATTATTTGTTTGAATCAGCAATGCCTGCGCTGACTCACTTTCAAGACGAGCTCTGTTGGTCACCGTTCCGATCTTTTCAACAACCTGCGAATACGATTCGCCATAGGAAACTGAACCCTGGACTAAGTTTTCAAATTCCAGTGAAGACATTGCCAAGGCATTTCGGTTATCCGACACGCCGTCCGTGTTGTACTCGATATTAAACTCATCACCCTTGCGCGCCTGCCCCTGAATATCAAAGGTAAAGCCTCGATAGGTTGATTGGGATGTCGGTGCCAATTCAAACAACGTAGAAACATTGCTCGTAAACGAAACCCCATCAACCATTCTGACATCAATGGCACCACCAACGGCAATACCTTGCCCTGCATTCACCGTTTGCGTTGCTAAAACCGGAGCGCCCGGGGTATAGGGATCGACTCTACTTACATCGACACTGTCGCCCACACCTGTCACTTCAACAACGATATCTTCACCCGTAAGCGCCCTTAGATCGACAGACGTCCCGTCACTCACCGCAACGATCGACAAGCCTTGAAGCGCCGCGTTGTCATTGATGGCTTTCGCAACCTCTACAGGCTCATACAGTGCAGGCGGATTCACCGTAATCGTCTCACCATTAATAACAAGTCCTAACGGAGTCGGGTCTCCATCATCCGTAAAATTCGATAGCCT
>NZ_LWFT01000925.1:0-775 GCF_001635105.1 Oleiphilus sp. HI0079 | reverse complement strand
TGCCCCACCCAGTCATCCTGTTTGCCATTTTGTGCGCTCTAGTCATCGTGGGGAGCGGTATCGCCGGTTACTTTGAACTTTCAGTCGTCGACCCGAGGCCGGAAGGAAGTAAAGGCAGAGCAGATAACGGCTTGATTGAGGTTGTCAGCCTGCTCAATGTCGCCGGATTACAGCAAGTACTGAGTGAACTGGTGAGAAATTTCACCGGGTTCACACCTCTAGGTACCGTACTCGTCGCGCTTTTGGGAGTAGGAATTGCAGAGCGATCAGGAGTAATCTCGGCTGCAATGCGAAGCCTTGTAATGGGAGCCCCGAAAAAGCTTGTCACTTTCATGGTTGTGCTGGCGGGCATCGTTTCCAATACCGCAGCTGAACTTGGATATGTGGTGTTGATCCCGCTTTCAGCCATGATATTCCTATCACTCGGCAGACACCCATTAGCGGGCCTTGCAGCTGCATTTGCAGGCGTATCTGGCGGCTATAGTGCAAACCTGTTAATCGGCACTGTCGACCCTTTACTTTCGGGTATATCCGAGCAGGCGGCGCAACTCATATCACCTGATTATCAAGTAGGCGCGGAGGCAAACTGGTATTTTATGATCGGATCTACCTTCGTGATATCTACTCTCGGTATGCTAATCACTGAATATATTGTCGAGCCAAAGTTAGGTAAATACAATCCGGACGAGGCGCCTGCTGACTCAATGGAAGAGTTGACGCTAGAAATGGACAGTCATGCCGTCACCGATATTGAAAGAAAGGGTTTACGCACTGT
>NZ_LWFT01000924.1:0-1049 GCF_001635105.1 Oleiphilus sp. HI0079 | reverse complement strand
ATCTCACCTGACTCTACCAAGAAGTCTTGTAAGATCTCCTCATCTGCCTCAAAGCTCATTCACTAACCCCTCAATTTATTTCTAGAAACCCAAGCTCGACAATAAATCGTCTACATCATCCTGACCGCTAACAACATCTGCACGCTCTTCTTTATTCATCTGCGGGCCTTCGCCATCCATGTTTGTCCCGACAGATTCAATGTCGTGGACAGTACCGGTGATGGTGTCAACTTTGCCTGCCATACTTACTAAGTTAACGAGGTTTTCTTCAACTTCTTTAACCAAACCTGTAACTCGATTAATTACTTGGCCCGTCAAATCCTGAAAATCCTGTGCTAATAAGATAGCTGAAAGATTCTGATACACCTTATCGGAGTCGTTCGTAAGCTGTTCCAAAAAACCATCCATCCGACCGGAAAGGTCACGAAACTCACTTGGTGTCATCTCTTTTCGGCGAAGCTTTTCCCACTCTGACTTGAGCTGCTTAGCTTCTGTATTCATGTGCGATGCATAGGGCATTGTGTCTTCGACAAGATCCATCGTCTTGTTGGCCGCGTTGCTTGTCATATCGACCACATACGCTAGACGATCCGACGCATCATTAATTTTGGAGAGTTCTTCCTGGCTTTGCGCATCACCGCAATCGATCTGGAAGTTGCGAATAGACTCGTACAAGCTTCGCGTTAAACGGCCGACTTCAACGTAGAGCGTTTTATCGCGAGTCTGATTAATATCGGAAATCACAGCCAACGCAGAAGATATATCTCCCCCGTCTACCGCCTCTTTCAGTTTGTTAGCCTGTTCTTTTAGGAGAAGTTCAAAACCATCGACATCTTCAATATTGCTCGACGCTCCTGAGGTAGAAGTTTGTTCAGTCATAAGCACTCTTTTAGGCGTCGATACGCTCAAAAATCTTTTCGATTTTCTCTTTAAGCACGGCAGCGGTGAATGGTTTTACAACATAACCATTTACGCCTGCTTGCGCGGCAGCAACAATCTGATCGCGTTTTGCTTCAGCCGTCACCATGAGAACTGGGAGTGTTTTAAGG
>NZ_LWFT01000923.1:0-674 GCF_001635105.1 Oleiphilus sp. HI0079 | reverse complement strand
GGTTGCCTTTCGTTCGGACCACAGAAACTTGCCCCTCGCGATTAATGCCTAGAAAGCTATGCGGGTGGGCAACCGAACCCAGTGCGTTGATTGCGACACCTAGGCCACCATCGGTGCCGTTCTTAAAACCGATTGCTACGGAAAGTCCAGAGCTCATCTCTCTGTGCGTTTGCGACTCTGTGGTTCTAGCGCCGATTGCCGACCAAGAGATGGTATCTTGTAAGTACTGTGGCGAGATCGGGTCAAGTGCCTCTGTCGCAGTTGGCAGCCCGATTTCAGCAATATCTAACAACAGCTTTCGGCCAATATGCAAACCGTCTTCGAGCTCAAAAGAGTCGTTCAAGTGTGGGTCATTGATCAAACCCTTCCAGCCAACCGTCGTGCGCGGCTTTTCGAAATAGACACGCATAACCAGGTAAAGGGTGTCCTTTACCTTGTCTGACAGCTCTTTTAGCTTCAGTGCATATTCTTTTGCAGCGTCTACATCATGAATAGAGCATGGGCCCACAACGAGAAAAATACGTTTGTCTTCTCGGTCCAAAATGCGATTTACAGTATCGCGGCCTTGTTGGATAGTCTCTTTGGCTTTATCAGAAAGCGGAATATCGCTTTTAAGTTGTGCTGGAGTGATAAGAAGTTCTTGGCTAGCAACGTTGATGTTGTCTAATTCGGTG
>NZ_LWFT01000922.1:0-1159 GCF_001635105.1 Oleiphilus sp. HI0079 | reverse complement strand
ATGTAGATGATGGTGCAGAAAACATTAGTGCGACGGAGGCACTCCTTCATCTCTGGCAATGTAAACTGACGGGCATTCAAATCGCTAATGATGCGATTGAGTATAGCGAGCAGCACTCCGCGCCCGACGCCCTACTCATGGATTTTCAACTTAACGATGAGCACTTTAACGGCCTGACCCTTGCAGAAACTCTGAGAGACATCTGGGGTGAGGATTTGCCTGTATGTATCATCTCGGCCGCGCCCGACCCAGATCTCCCTATAAATGCGCGACAGCGCGGTTTTGATTTTTTAAGTAAACCAGTCAAACCGGCAAAACTCAGAGCTTGGCTTACGCATATTCACGAACATTAAGCCCCCCGCTGGGGCATTAATGAACCGAGGCGGAATCCACAAATGTATTTCTGTCTCAATCACACAACCTTATTAAGATAAGAACGCCAAACAAAGCAAAAACGCGTAATTCGACTAAAGTAATGCACATTACTTTGTGAGGATTACTCTGTGCAGAAGTTCGCGTTTGTTTTCAAAAGCCGCTTGTTACGACCAGTGCTATTTTTATTGCTTGCCGCCGGCATTGTGCAGGTTTTAGCGAGTGCATGGCTAATCAGCTATCAGGCATCAGAGCTGGAAGCAGAAGCAAGATCGCATCTAGACACCTCGTTTGAAAAACAGGCCATCGCGCAAGAGACTGTACGAGAAGAACTCTTGGGCGCACTGGATACGATGAAGCGCGAAAGTCGGCAACAAATGGGTGAGCAGCTTGCGCAACAATTGGAAACCCAGTCGACAGCCATAGGTGATAAGCGTCGCGCACTTTTAGTCAACAATATCTCGATGATGGCCAATTTGGTTGGCGAACTTTCCGCGCCGTTGATTTGGGATCAGAACATCCCAAGACTCACCGAAATCGTCGAGCTGATGGATGCCCAGGAAAGTATCGTGTTAGCGGTGTTTTTTGACCAATACGAGGAGAGAATGACCCGCTACGTCGATAGACGCGACCCATTCGTAAAACAGCTCATTAGCGAAGGGAGTGGCCGCGGCTCTGTCAATAAAGCGCTTGATGCTGCTCAAAAGAACGAGCGCGTCATACTGGTGAAATCGCCCATCGCCCCGAAAGGCTCCGTCATAGGGCAGCTTTGGATTGGTATCGATGC
>NZ_LWFT01000921.1:0-805 GCF_001635105.1 Oleiphilus sp. HI0079 | reverse complement strand
TTGTGTTCGCATTCTTAGTGATCTGGAGTCTGGCGCAACTTCAGCAACGCGGACGCAAAGGCGCGGTCAGAGCGGGCACCAGCGCATGAGCATCAAAGTAGATATTTCTCTTCAGCGTGCGGATTTTGCTCTTCAGATCCAACGCGAGTTCAAGAATACGGGGTTAACTGGCGTCTTCGGGCCCTCAGGGTGCGGAAAAACATCACTACTTCGGTGCATCGCAGGATTAGAGCAGCCACTCGGTGAGATATCGGTAAACAAGCAAGTTTGGCAACGCTCTTCGAGCAATACATGGCTTGCCCCGGCAAAGCGGAATATTGCATACCTCTTTCAAGAAGCAAGACTGCTTCCTCATCTCAACATTGAAGACAACATCAGACTCAACCTTAAACTTCGTAAAGTACATAAGAGCGATCTCGATATTACCCGCGTGTTAGATGATTGCGGCCTTAGCCGCCTTCGAAGTCAGCGACCCGACACGCTTTCCGGCGGACAACGCCAACGGGCCTGCCTAGCGCGTGCGATTGTCTGTGAGCCGGATCTAATCTTGATGGACGAACCGCTGTCTGCATTAGATGCAACATCAAAACGCCAAATGCTGCGCCTAATTCAGCGCTTTAAGTCTAGCTCGAGTACGCCCATTTTTTACGTTTCACACTCAATCGATGAAATTGCACAACTCGCGGACGACATACTGCTTATGCAACAAGGAGAAGCCGCGTACCTTGGGCCAGCCTTACAAACATTTGCCGAACACAGCGCACTGTTCGATCAGGAGCAGCTTGCATCCGTATTTGAAGCCACA
>NZ_LWFT01000920.1:0-984 GCF_001635105.1 Oleiphilus sp. HI0079 | reverse complement strand
AACTGTTCCGCGCAAACGGCAGCAGGGTCTGATTTATCCCGACGTCAGCCGGGTTCGTAGTGATACCGATAAGGTTTATTTCGACTATACCAATCAAGACTTTTGTTCATCGGTTGAAGTTGACCGGGAAGCAAACAGCTTTTCTATAAGTTTTAAGATTCAGGGTTTTACCAAAGTCCAACGATACTTTGGAACCAAGTGTGTTGACTTAAAAAGCGATGTGATAAAGGGAATGTTAGCCGAGCATCTGCGCTTTGTGGATTTAGGGCCTCTAAAGTTTGCGGCAAATGCTTGGTTAGGGCGTCCTAAGGGGAGATCGTCTGATTGCAGAATTACAGATGACTTGACTGGAGAGAAAGTTAATCTGACGGAGCAGCGCGCCAAGCTGATTGAAGAAACCTGCTCTATTAGTTTGGGGGGTAGTGATTCGGTTGTCGTTGCTCAGTCGGTAATAGATAACATTCCTAATGTCTCCAAAAACCGCAGGTTCAAGAAAATTAGTATTGATGAGGCTTTGCCTACGCTCAAGTCGATTTGTAAAGCTCATCGGGCGTAGGCGATATCTCTATGCACAGGAAAAGTCTGGTTAAAAAGGGGCTGGGTAAGCACAGCTTTTTGCAGAAAGCTTTTCCTTACCCAGATTATATTCAGATCCGATTCAAGGAAGACCTAACGGCTGAGTGTATCGACTTCTTAAATACAAATTGTTTGCAACCCTATGAACCAATATCGGATGACGATACTTCATTGGTCATGGGGTTTGCGCCAGAGTGGGAATACGGCTTTCATCTTTATCAGCCAAATGAGCAGGTTACTGAATGGATTACTTCAATGAGGCTCATAGGTGAATGCCTAATTACTAAGGTCGAGATAGCTTTTGATTGGTACTTAAAAGACAGGGAATCAGCACTACAGTTGATGCTTAATTGGCTTCGACATGCATGTATTAACCATAGAAGGTCTACAGAGCAAGACCTCTTGGAT
>NZ_LWFT01000919.1:0-1001 GCF_001635105.1 Oleiphilus sp. HI0079 | reverse complement strand
CGATGGCAGTAAACGTGTACTCAGCAACACACCCGGCCTTATGGAGTTTGCACGCAAAACTGAAGAGCACGTTAAGGGCTTAATGGCGCCGGGAACCTTATTTGAAGAGCTGGGTTTTAACTACATTGGTCCAATTGATGGCCATGACATGCCAGTGCTGCTGCAAACACTTGAAAACATGAAGCACTTGAGTGGACCACAGTTTCTTCATGTCGTCACCAAGAAAGGCCGTGGCTTTGCTCCAGCAGAATCAGATCCCATTGGCTATCATGCAATAAATAAAATCGAGGCCAGTGCAAAGCCGGCACCCCAAAGTGTGCCGACACCGATCATCAAACCAAGCTATTCAAACATTTTTGGTCAATGGATCTGCGATGCAGCAGAACTAGATGAGCGAGTCGTCGGAATCACACCAGCGATGAAAGAAGGCTCAGATCTCATTGCATTTGCGCAACGCTTTCCTGATCGCTACTACGACGTTGCAATAGCAGAACAACACGCGGTGACCCTTGCAGCCGGCATGGCTTGTGAAGGAATGAAACCAGTGGTCGCAATCTACTCTACGTTTCTTCAACGCGGCTACGACCAATTGGTACATGACGTTGCTGTTCAAAATCTAGATGTAACTTTCGCGATCGACCGAGCAGGCTTAGTTGGTGCAGACGGACCAACTCATGCGGGAGCGTTTGATCTCTCGTTCATGCGATGCATTCCTAATATGCTTATCATGGCGCCATCCGACGAAAACGAATGTCGGCAGATGCTTCACACTGCGCTTGCACACAAAGGTCCTAGCGCCGTGCGCTATCCACGAGGTAAAGGGCCGGGCGTCAAAATTGATCAGGAGCTGAACATTCTAGAAATCGGCCAATCCCGTACTGTTCGTGACGGCTCAAAAGTGGCTATTTTATCGTTTGGTGCCCTGCTACCTGCAGCGCAAGCCGCAGCTGAAAAATTTGATGCAACCGTGATCGACATGCGCTTCGTGAAACCTTTGGATA
>NZ_LWFT01000918.1:0-1441 GCF_001635105.1 Oleiphilus sp. HI0079 | reverse complement strand
CAGTCTCGATTATTTATGGGCCGGCATTGCGGCTTATATTCGTAGCAATCCAAGAGTGCGCTATTTGCTGGGGGCTGTCAGTATTTCCAATGCGTTCAGTCAGCAGGGTAAGGATTTATTGCTCGGTTATTACGGCAAATACTATCTTGATGATGATCCCATCGTTCGCTGCAAGCGTCCTTATATGATGGGTTATTCAGCGAAAGAGCAGAATGCACGTTTGTTTGAGGGGCTGGATGCAAGAGATGCCTTTGTCACTCTGCGAGAACAGCTCGGACTTATCGGGCATTCCGTCCCAACCCTGTACAAGCAGTACACTGAGTTATGCGATGAAGGCGGCACACGTTTCCATGGCTTTAACATTGATCCCGATTTTCAGGACTGCATTGACGGTCTAGTCGTTGTCGACTTGAATCGTTTAAAGCCGCTCAAGCGAAAGCGCTACGAGCTGGTAAATCATGATTTTCTCGCCTACGACGAAAAGTTGAAACAAACACCATGACAGAAAAAAAGAGCGCGCTGAGTGAAGATTATCGCTTTCGTTTCGGCGGCATAGCGCGCCTGTATGGGGAGCAAGGCTTATTGCAGCTCGCGCAAAGTCATGTGGCCGTCATTGGCATCGGAGGCGTAGGTTCATGGGCCGCGGAGGCCTTGGCTCGATCGGGTGTTGGAGAAATCACCTTGATTGATCTTGATGACGTGTGCGTGTCGAACATTAACCGCCAGGTTCACGCTCTTCAGGCTACGGTTGGCCAGATGAAAACAGAAGTAATGGCTCAGCGAATCAAGGAAATTAGTCCAGAGGTGCGTGTGCATGTGCAACACAGTTTTCTCTCGCCGAACAATGTTGCTGAACTGCTGACTAAAAACCTAGATTATGTGTTTGATGCGACAGACAGTATCAAGGCTAAAACGGCTATGATCGTTCATTGCCGGCGAAACAAGATCCCTATTTTATGCTGCGGTGGTGCTGGCGGTCAGATGGATCCAACTCAGATAGCGATCGAAGATTTAGCGCGCACAACCCAAGACCCATTGCTTGCCAAGATACGTAGTAACCTTCGGCGACACCATAATTATTCGAGAAACCCGAAGCGGAAGTTTAGTGTGGAGTGTGTATACTCAACTGAGCAACTGAAATACGCACAGGCGGATGGTTCTGTCTGCTTGAATAAGCCCGAAGATGGCGGGCCAGCGAGACTTGATTGCGCCTCGGGCTTTGGAGCGGTTACGTCGGTTACGTCTGTTTTTGCGATGGTTGCCGTGTCGCGCATACTGTCAAAACTGACGAAAACAATAATATAAACAACGATAAAAGGACAAGGACGCATGCAAAGGGTCGTTCAGGATGCTTGAATATAGCACGATCACATTAGCGGCCATCGGCGTCGTTTCTCTCATATGTCAGTGGGTCGCATGGCGATTGCGTCAGCCAGCGATT
>NZ_LWFT01000917.1:0-14698 GCF_001635105.1 Oleiphilus sp. HI0079 | reverse complement strand
CTTGTTATGCAAGACGCCACAAATCAGATTATTGACGGCAACAAGTCGATTATTGGCTTGATGATTGAGAGTAATTTGAATTGGGGTAGCCAGTCTATTCCTGAAAACCTCCAAGACCTTCAGTATGGCGTTTCTGTCACCGACGCATGCATTGACTGGGAAACAACAGAAAAAGCCATTCTAGATATGCATACAAAACTCAAGGATGTGTTGCCAAACCGATAGAGAAGTAATTCTTATCGTAAAAGCCGCTCGCTTAGATTGCGTATTGACAGTCTTACGAGCGGCTTTCTTGCTTTAGCATGTGTTAAACAGCAGCTCTTTCGGTAACGTCTACCTCAGCTCGCTTGATACTGAGGTCTTCGATGTAACAGCGATCTTCAGCTTGCAATCCGGCACAGGCCACTTTTAGTGCTAACAAAGGCCCTTTAGTTTCGATTTCAACAAAGGATGAAAGCATCGAACTCGACTTGTCTTCGACCAATTGTTCTTCAACGAGCGCCACATGCTCTCCTGCCGCATCGGTATAGGACAGGCATAGTGTCACGAGGCGATTCTCATCGGACAAACCAAACCGTAACCACGCTGCCATATTGAAAGTGTATCGCTGCTTTCGTTTGCTGTGAATCGGTTCAACCTTCGACTTTGATTTAAGCCCTATTTTGACCTTACCTAACAAGCCACGCGTTGATTTTTTCGTTTCATCACCTGCTGATAGCTCAGGGTTATCTACACCAACTTGGCTTAGTGGAACAGCTTGTAGCTCTAGTAATCGAATCGCTGATCGGGGAAGAACACTCATACCTTACCTCTATGATACTTAGCTACTTCAGTCACCTGAGCAGCGCAATGAACTTGACGAGTAAGATTATGACGCAGATTGTCAGATCCTGCCGGAACGGCTTGCTACACCGTGTGATATCGCGCGCCCAAAGATACACTTCACACACAAAACTTCGTTTTACGTTACAAGCTTTGGATTATTTTGACCAAGAAAGTGCATGATGTAGCCGAACGACATCACCAATAATAATTATTGTTGGCGCAGCCAATTTCGCCTCGGCAACGTCCTCAGCGGCCTTAGCAAGGGTAGATACCATCACTCTCTGCTCAGGAAGCGTGCCTTTGGAAATGACCGCCAACGGCATAGAACCACTCATGCCATGTTTGACAAGGTTTTCACAAATAACAGGAAGACTAACCAAGCCCATATAAAAAACCAAAGTTTGGTGTTCAGCAATCAAGCTATACCAATTAAGGTCGCTTGAATCATTCTTCAGATGTCCAGTAACAAACCTCACGGATTGGGCATAGTCACGATGCGTGAGCGGAATTCCTGAATAACTCGCACAGCCTGCTGCTGCGGTAATGCCGGGAACAACCTGAAAAGCGATGCCTTGACTGGCAAGTGTTTCGATCTCTTCCCCACCCCGGCCGAAAATAAACGGATCTCCGCCCTTTAAACGAAGAACACGCTTACCCTGCTTTGCCAGACTCGCCAGCAATTCATTGATACCTTCTTGAGGAACCGTATGGTTTGCACGACGCTTACCAACATCAATCATGTCGGCATCTTGTCTAACTAGCTTCAAAATCTGTGGCGAAACCAAGCGATCATAAAGCACCACGTCTGCCTGGCGCATCAAGCGTAAAGCTTTGAAGGTCAGCAAGTCAGGGTCGCCAGGGCCAGCTCCAACTAGATACACCTCGCCCACCGCGCTTACGTCGGTACATTCGCTCAGCTTTAAACTTTCATCTAGCAGTGCTCGCGCTTCATGATCTTTTCCGCTAAACACTAAATTCCCAACACGGCCCTCAAAGTGTCTTTCCCAAAACGCTCGCCGATGATTGATTTGAGGTAATTTCTCACGAACACGATCACGAAACTCAACAGCGAGATTACTCAAAGCCTCAAGGCGAGCCGGCAGCACAGATTCGACACGACTACGAATAAGACGTGTGAGTGTTGGATGCTGCCCACTGCTAGAAATTGCAACAGTGATCGGTCCTCGATCAATGAGAGCAGGAAAAAGAAAATCGCTATTTTCTGGGTCTTCCGCAACATGAACAGGAATACCCTGCTGGCGTGCAAGAGCCGCAAAAACGTGATCATCGTGATTGCCGCGCGCTGCCACACAAATAAAACAGCCCTCAAAAGCGCTAGCGGTTAAAACACCTACGGACTCCACTTCAATGAAGCGAACATTGTCGATCTCAGGCCGTGTATCTTGCGGTAAGTGGATAACAGTAATCGGAAAGGAAAAGCGTTTTAAAAAACGTATCTTGCGGATAGCTTTGTCACCGCAACCGAACACAATAATGGCTCGGTTATGCGGCTTAAAAAATAAGGGTAGCCAATTCATACGACAGTGCGTTAACGAATAACGTCGAGATTACCCATATATGGCTTCAGCACATCAGGAACCTTGATAGAACCGTCAGCCTGCTGATAATTTTCCATCACAGCAATGAGAGTTCGACCAACGGCAAGCCCCGAGCCATTAAGAGTATGAACCAAAGCAGGCTTGCCTGTTTCAGCGTCACGATAGCGCGCCTGCATTCGGCGAGCTTGGAAATCACGGGTGTTACTACACGAAGATATTTCACGGTAAGCCTGCTGGCCAGGTAACCAAACCTCGAGATCATATGTCTTAACCGCAGAGAAGCCTAAATCTCCACCGCATAACTTAACGAGTCGATATGGCAAACCTAACGCTTGAAGTATTCCTTCTGCATGTCCGGTCAGGGCCTCAAGGGCTTCATCAGAGTCAGATGGCTTCACGACCTGAACCAACTCAACCTTATCAAACTGGTGCTGACGAATCATGCCTCTTACATCTCGTCCATACGAGCCAGCTTCGCTACGGAAACAAGGGGTATGACAAACAAATTTAAGAGGCAGTGACGCTTCGTCGACAATTTCATTACGAATCATATTCGTGGCAGGGACCTCAGCCGTTGGAATCAAGTAAAATTCTCGGTCCGCGTGCAGTTTAAAAAGGTCTTCTGAAAACTTGGGAAGCTGACCCGTACCAAACAACGACTCGTCATTAACGATATAAGGCAGGTAGGTTTCCTCATAGCCATTCTGGGTAATATGCGTATCCAACATGAATTGGGCTAGAGCGCGATGCAAGCGCGCGAGGCTGCCGCGCATCACTGCAAAACGAGAGCCGGTTAGCTTCGTTGCAGTTTCGAAGTCAAGCGTACCAAGCTGCTCTCCTAAAGCCACATGATCCAGAACCTCGAAATTAAACTCTGTCGGCTCGCCCCATTTTTTTACTTCGACGTTGTCCGACTCGTCTTCACCTTCTGGCACATCGGCATCGGGTATATTCGGCATCCCGACAAGTAAATCATTCAGCTCTTCTTGTAGATCCTTCAACTCGGCTTTTTTGGACTCAAGCTGCGCACCCATTTGATCCATTTCTGCGATCAACGGCGCGATGTCCTCGCCAGCCGCTTTTGCTTTACCGATGCCTTTAGAACGCGCATTTCTTTCACTTTGCAGATTTTCTGTTTCGACCTGCAAAGTCTTACGCTTCTCCTCAAGCGCTTCAAATGCAGCCACATCGAGCGAAAACTTTTTAATTTTTAGTCGACTAGCGACCGCCTCGGCATCGTTACGTATTAGTTTTGGATCCAGCATAATTCTTCTAAGTTGTTAAGGTTTCAAAAAAATCAATTAGGCGAAGCTCAGGCGAGTAACGCCAACGCCAAGCCACAATGCTCCGATGGACAGAATCACGGAGACGAATATGTATAACAAAGCCAGCGTGACTTCACCCTTCTCAAACAAATCCCACGTTTCGAGTGAAAACGCAGAGAATGTGGTAAACGCTCCGAGTGCTCCGGTCATTAGGAGTGGCTTTAAATCTGGACTGGTCAAGGCCTTTTCAACCACAACCACATAAGCGATGCCCATCAAAAACGAACCAAGGACATTCACACTCAAGGTACCAAAAGGAAAAAACCTAGCCCCAACCAGACTCACTACGGCATAGCGAAGAACCGCTCCCAGCGCCCCGGCTATTGCAATACTGATGATAATCTTCATGCTTATTTAAGTCGTTTAGTAATTGGGAAAGTGTACATACCTTAGGGCGCCATTTCACTATCAACTTGGACTTGCAGCTGATGCTTTAAACATTGTGCACACAAACAGGAAGTCTTGGAGTATCCGGATTTGCCTTTCATCGGCGGAAAGGTCATACACCAGCAGCTTGTTCCCGAGCTGCAAGAGCGATGCTGCGTTTTATCCTTATTCATGCAGCAGCCATTCGGCTCACCGCATGACGGACAACGTGACGAATCAGGACTTTGTGCTTTCAAAAAGCTGCGCATCCCGGTTTTTCTTTACAGAATCGGGCGAAAACACTTGCCCGCTCATTGCTACAAATACGCCAGATTCTTTGCTCTGCAAGGCACCAATCGCGACACCAACATTAAACAAGGCGTCAGTATCCATAAACCGTGCCGGCCTCATAGCTCCAGTAAACACGATCGTTTTATCCGTAATCTGACCCAAGCTAAGCGCACTATCCACCATTGTGTCGGTACCGTGCGTAACGAGCACCTTGTCTGCCTCAAGCCCAATGATGGTTCGTTTTAGTTCGTCACGATCCTGCTCGGTCAATTCTAGGCTATCTTTTCGACAAACCTCTTTCCTCTCGATCGTTAGCCCGGAGCCAATTCGTTCTAGAAGCATAGGGACAATCGATTCGACCACTTTGTAATCACTAAGCGCGTCAAAATAGTCCTTATCAATTGTGCCACCGGTTGTTACTAGCGCGATCTTCATCATCGTTTACCTTTTGAGCCTCGGCGGTTATTTTTTGAACGTCGACTTTCAAACTTCTTGGCATCTGCTTTTCGCGACGCTTTTACCTGGTCTTTTGCCGACAACTTACTACTCGGTGATGCAAATGGATTATCGCTTGTCTTGAATTCAAAACGAATCGGGGTTCCCTTCACTTTTAGAACCTTCCTGAAGGTATTTTCCAAATAACGCTTATAACTATCAGGTAGGTCATCGGTTTTTGACCCGTGCACAACAACCACTGGAGGGTTAGATCCACCTTGATGGGCAAACCGCAGTTTAATTCTTCGTCCACGAACAACAGGCGGTTGGTGATCGCTGACCGCGTCCTGTAGCAACTCCGTGAGACGCTTGGTCGGCCACTTAGCGAACGCGGAGGCATATGCTTGATCAATCGACTTGTACATGTCACCTACGCCACTGCCGTGCTTAGCTGATATGAAATGCGTATTGGCATAATCCATAAAAACGAGTCGACGTGAAAGCTCATTCTTGACCTTCTGTTTTTCTTCACCTGTCATGCCATCCCACTTATTGACGGCGATAACAATCGCCCGGCCAGCATCCATAGCAAAGCCAAGTAAGTGTAAATCCTGATCAACCACACCCTCTCGAGCATCGATCACCAATACAACGACATTTGAATCAGAAATTGCTTGCAAGGTTTTAACGATAGAAAACTTCTCTACTGTTTCCTTTACGTTTTTTCGTCTTCGCACGCCCGCCGTATCAATCAAGGTGTACGGCTTGTCGCGACGTTCATACGGTATGTAAACACTATCTCGGGTCGTGCCAGGTTGATCAAATACCACAACCCTATCTTCGCCGAGCAAACGGTTTACCAATGTTGACTTGCCCACATTTGGTCGGCCGATAATGCCGATACTGCAGCCGTGCTGCTCGTTATCCGACGCTTCATCAACCTCTGAAAAGTTGCTCAACGCGGAATTTACCAAGGAAGCAATGCCTCGATTTTGCGAGGCTGCAGTCAAATGATGCGTCGAAATACCAAGCTTAAAAAAATCAATCTCAACCGCTTGCTCGTTGAGGCCATCTATTTTATTGACCACAAGTTCACAGGGCTTTCCGGACTGCCGAATCGATTGCACAATCATCTCGTCTGCCGGTGTCAAACCATCACGCGCTGAAACGACAAACAGAACCAAATCTGCCTCATGGATAGCCAGGTATGACTGCTCTGCCATCGCGGCGTCGATACCTTCCTCTTCGCCGGACAAACCACCAGTATCAATCAAGATAAACTTACGGTCTTCAAACACGCCTTCGCCGTACTTCCTATCGCGTGTGAGACCGGGATAATCAGCCACGATCGCATCACGCGATTTCGTCATTCGATTGAAGAGCGTAGATTTACCGACATTCGGGCGCCCTACGAGGGCAATCACAGGTACCATTGAGGCCTTTCCAATTAAGGGGTTATACGATAAGTGTACAAGTCACCGGACCGAGTATAGACGTACAGCGTCGATCCAACGACCTTCATACGCCCCATTATACCATCACTATCAGGCCGGACCCTGCCAGCAATCGCACCGGAACCGACATCGAGGAGGTGAACGTAGCCTTCAAAATCCGCTACTGCAGCATAGTTTCCGAGTATTTCTGCACCACTTAATCGTCGATACTTGAGTGCCTCACTACGCCAAACCTCTTTTCCTGATGCGACGTCGAGACCATAAACAACGCCTTCAGAGTCGGTCACAACAAGGATTTCAGCTGCGCGCGATACCGCAACTCCACGATAGGTCGAAATGGATTTACTCCAAACTTCTGTGCCCGTTGCGATATTGATTGCCTTAATATCGCCTTGAAAGGCTGCTGCGAAGACGGAACCATAAAGTTCTACATAATTGCCGTCAGCATCAACAAGACGTTCTAACTCCGTTCGGCCTGAAGGCTGCCCCAGCGACACATCCCACCGCATGCGACCATCAGAAAGATCTAACGAGACAAGTTCTCCATTTGCCAACCCGATCAACACAGAGTTTTCAAAAATCATGGGGGCAGAAGTTCCCCGAAGAGACAATGCGGGCGTGTCACTGTCATACCTCCAACGCTGCTCACCGCTGGCTGTATTAAAGGCAAAGATACGTCCGTCACTTGAATGGACGACAACTGTTGCACCGTCACTAGCCGCAACACTTAAGGCTTCCGAGCTTAAACGTGAACGCCATAACTCTGTCCCGTCCTCACGAGACAGTGCAATGATTTCTCCCTGAAAACTCGTCACATAGATTCGTTGACTGTCTCCCGAAACACCACCACTAACACGCTGATCTAGGTCTTTCTCCCACTGAAGTTTACCGGTTTCGGTTGAACGCGCTTGAACATTTCCTTCAATATCGACAGTAAAGACCAAAGGGCCGCTAACGAAAGGTTCCAACTGAAGCTGAAGTTCATTGTCACCCGTTCCTGAATCGGCATCCCATAGTTCTTCAAGATCTACAGGGTCGTCAATATCGGTTAGCTCAGTCGGAACGTTCACAGTCTCAGAGCTACAAGCAAAAAGCGCGGTAAAAACCGCGCTCATTGCAAGAAACTGAATTAGTCTCTTAGTCATCTTTAATTAACCTAGGTTAACTGAATTGCTTGGTTTACAGACTACGTGTATCGACACCAAGATCTGATAATTTTACGCCTAGCAAAGGCGCTCTTTGCGGCTCATCCTTTACCAATTCAAACGCCTTAAGGTAGGTGTTTCTCGCAGCTTCTTCGTCGCCTTGGGCAAGTTGAATATCGCCGGTGATTTCCAAAAAGCTTGGCTCAAACGCATCGTCAGTAGCATTAAGTAGCGCTAACGCTGCATCATATTCACCTTTTGCAGCAAGAACTCGTGCTTTTCGAGCTGTCACGATATGTTGAGTACGTACATCCTCTGTGGAGGCCAAAACAAAATCCAGCTCAGAAATCGCTTGGTCAAGATCTCCCGCTTCAACGTGAATTTTCGCGAGATACAAAGCTGCAAACCGGGCGTATTCTGTGTCGCCAAAGTTCTCTTTAATCTCTCCTGCAATAAACGTAGCAGACTGATCGTCACCGATACCTTGCTGAGCCGTAATAACATTTACCAAGCGTTGATACAAACCGGAGGCGGATGCTTTATTCGCCTCAACATTGCCTTGCCAAGCACGGTAGCCAAATACGATGGCAAGCGATGCAACAATCGCCAAAATAACTGACGTTCCATTCTTCTTCCACCAGTTCTTTATCGCCGCAATTTGTTCTTCTTCGGTCTTAAACTCGTCCACAACTTACTCCACTTTACTTTATTCTTTCACACCGGTTCAGCGCCGGGCAGTAGTGTACTTTATTCGTTACTCTATGTATTTAAGCAATTCTGCTTCTGGAATGCTTTTTTGCTCTTCTTTAGACTGCAAAGGCTTAAGCAACAGAGTTTGATTCATCATCTCTTCGGATCCAATGATCACTGCAAACTTTGCCTTCGACTTGTCAGCTTTTTTCAATTGGGACTTAAACGAACCTTGCCCCATATTCTGAACAACACGCATGCTGGTGTTATTCCGAATCAAAGAAGCGACTTGGAATGCTTTCTTTTGTGTGCCATCTCCAGCCGCAACAATATAGACATCGGCAGCAACATCTAAACCCTGCGGAAAAACGTTAAGCTCATCTAGGAGGAGTACCAGCCGCTCGACGCCCATCGCGAAGCCCACTCCTGGCGTTCCCTTTCCGCCTAACTGCTTAACCAAGCCATCA
This sequence comes from Oleiphilus sp. HI0079, assembly GCF_001635105.1. Lineage (NCBI taxonomy): Bacteria > Pseudomonadati > Pseudomonadota > Gammaproteobacteria > Oceanospirillales > Oleiphilaceae > Oleiphilus > Oleiphilus sp. HI0079. Next base: position 6,141 of record NZ_LWFT01000917.1, on the reverse strand, counting down.
TAGCGACCACCGGCACAAACTGTTCCTTGCGCACCTAGGGCATCCGTTACCCACTCAAAAACCATATTAGAATAGTAATCCAAACCTCTAACAAGCTTCGGGTTTACAACATAATGAATGCCCAAACTATCCAGATACGCTTTTAGCTCCGCAAAATGCGCCTTGGACGTATCGCCAAAAAAATCGGTAAGCACAGGAGCATTTTCTAAAATCGATTGTGTATCTCGATTTTTCGAATCAAGAATACGCAAAGGATTCGTCCCCAAACGACGTTGGCTATCTTCATCAAGCTGATCAATGTACTGCTCAAGGTAATGAACTAACGCATCTTTAAATGCAGCACGCTCTTCCGGCAAACCTAGAGAATTTATCTGCAGCTCAACCGAATCAAGAATACCAAGCTTCTGCCATAGTTGGTGGGTTACTGAAATCAATTCCGCATCAATATCCGGGCCTTCAAACCCAAAACACTCGACTCCAATCTGGTGAAACTGTCGATAGCGACCTTTCTGCGGCCTTTCATGACGAAACATCGGACCCTGGTACCATAACCGCTGGGTTTGATTAAACAACAATCCGTGCTGCTCTGCAGCACGAACACAGCACGCAGTCCCCTCCGGACGGAGGGTCAGGCTGTCACCGTTTCGATCATCGAAGGTATACATTTCTTTTTCTACAATATCGGTCACTTCACCGATAGATCGCTTGAACAGCTCTGTTTGTTCAACAATCGGCATGCGTATCTCTTGATAACCGTGCTGAGAAAGCAGTTTCGATACGGTACGCTCTAAATACTGCCATTTGGGGGAATGCTCAGGGAGAAGATCGTTCATCCCCCGAATTGCTTGAATTTTAGCCAAACTATTAACCTATTGCTTCTTAATGTTGCTTTCTAAGAACTTGATTTTATGACTTTGCGATGATGGTTTCATCAAGGGCCGCTTTTGCTTCTGCTTGAGCCCGGATACGCTGTTCCAGCGCATCAACAAGGTTTTCATTATTAAGCTTATGGTCTGGCTTGCCATCGATGTAAACGAGGTTATTTGGTGAACCACCCGTTAAACCAAGATCTACTTCCTTTGCTTCTCCCGGACCATTTACCACACAGCCAATAATCGCAACATCTAGCGGAGTGCGAATATCCTCTAAACGACTCTCAAGCTGATTCATAGTACTCACGACATCAAAATTCTGGCGAGAGCAGCTTGGGCAGGCAATGAAATTGATGCCTTTGGAACGGAGTTTCAACGATTTGAGGATGTCGTAACCGACCTTTACTTCTTCAACGGGATCCGCAGCAAGCGACACCCGCAAGGTATCACCAATGCCATCCATCAGAAGCATACCTAAACCAATCGATGACTTGACTGCACCTGACCGAAAGCCGCCGGCCTCAGTAATACCAAGATGCAGAGGCTGATCAATCTGGCTCGCAATTTGCCGGTAAGCCGCAACGGTCATAAAGATATCCGAAGCCTTGAGACTCAATTTAAAGTTCTCGAAATTGTGCCGAGTGAGTATCTCTACATGTCTCATCGCCGATTCGACAAGCGCTTCATGCGTTGGCTCGCCGTATTTCTTTTGCAGGTCTTTCTCAAGAGACCCTGCATTGACTCCTATCCGGATTGGAATATTCTTGTCTTTGGCACAATCAATAACCGCTTTAATACGGTCTTCCTTGCCAATATTTCCGGGGTTAATACGAAGACAATCCACGCCATATTCAGCGACTTTTAAAGCGATCTTGTAGTCAAAGTGTATGTCAGCAACCAAAGGAACCGTAGTTTCCGCTTTAATGCGCTTGAATGCCTCTGCAGCATCCATGGTCGGCACAGAAACACGAACAATATCTGCGCCCGCTTCAGCTAGCTGATTGACCTGACCGACTGTCGCCGCAACATCCGTGGTCTCGGTATTCGTCATACTTTGAACAGCGATCGGAGCATCACCACCGACCGGGACATCACCAACCATGATCTGACGCGATACCCTGCGCTTTATTGGAGACTCAAACTTCATCGATTTTCTCTATTTAAACTACTTAAAAAGCCAGAAACTATTCAATCACTAACTCAGCGCGACCGGAGGGCCCGATTCTGGAGCTAATATCAAGCACTTGATCATCTACTTGAACACTTGCTGCACTTCCATTCCCCAGCACGATCCGAATCGGCTTTGCGCCCTCGTAATCAAAACGCCCTCCATCTTGCTTCAACGCGGCAATAATACGCAGTCCATCAGCACCATACGCTTCAAACCAGCACTCACCGGTGAAAGCAATAGACAAACGCACCATATCAGCAAGTGATTCAGGCTGTGCCTCACGAGCGTCCAAGCTTTCTACACTGGCGTCACCCACAAGGTCAGCGGCAGACGCTTTTTCTTGAAGATTGATTGGTTCGATATCATCTTCGCCCGCAGGCCCCGCTACATCTTCAGGCTTCGCAGCCGTACTTCCTAGGTCGGGATCCTCGCTAGTCAACACAGAGCCTGTCGTCTCATCTGCCAAGGGATTGGAATTAGGTTGATCATTAGCCAGCTCACTATCCGCAGACAATACGTCAACTCTTTGCTTATCGCGATGTTGAGGCTCATCAAACCCTAAACCGGACGAGCCCACAAAGAACCAAATCGATGCTGCGCATATAGCCAAAATACAGGTTACAACGAGGCCTAGCTTGAATAAGTGCATTCGTCGCTCGGCCGCTTGCGCGTCGACTTCGGCTTTCTTTTGTTTCGATTCTTCTTTCTGAATCGCGTCAAGTTGTCGTTCGAGCAATTCGACCATACGCTCTTCATGCAACCCTACTAGGCGACAATAAGAGCGAAAATAGCCTTTAAGAAAAACGTCGCTTGAAAAGTCGTCATAGGTTTCGGACTCGATGAGAGCTACAACTGACGGTCTTAGATGAAGGCGCTCAGCAACATGCTCTATGGATAAGCGCAACTCATCCCGTGCCGCTCGCAAAATGGGGCCAGGATGGGTAAATTCAGCAGAATTTTCAGAGCTCATGTTTATCCACCGTACTGGCTTAGGTAGTTTTGGTATTCAGGCGAATCTGGATACTGCTCTTGCAGCAAATTCGCCAAACTTTGAGCTTGATCATGCGCATTAAAGTGCTTAGCAATCCGAACTCCCTGCCACAAAGTCTGCGGCGAATGGCTCAATGCCTGGCTCGCTATCTGCTTGATGAGCCTGTTGTAGTAATACTGTGCCCGTTTGTATTCATTGAGCTTAAGTAACACCTCAGTGATTCCTGCTAAGGAGCCAGCATTAAAACGATCTAATTGGAGAGACCGCTCATACGCGTATTCAGCTTTGCTAGTGCTCCCCAATCGCAGATGACACAACGCAATATTCGTATAAACTTGGCTGCGCGCATTGTATGTAGTGTCTTCAGCGGCCCTAACGAACTGCTCGAGCGCCTCCTCAAACCGCTGCTGCGAAAATAACAGCGCACCGTAATAAGTTCTTCCACGAGTATATGTAGGGTCCGAAGACAAAGCTGTCTCAAACGACTCTTCAGCTAGTTTATATTCGCCTTGACGCGAAAAGATCAGACCCAATGCACTATTCGCTGCTGGGTTATCCTCATCAAGCTCAAGCGCTCTGTCCAAATGTTTTCGTGCACGCGTAAAATCTTCCCGCTTGATATATTCGAAACCCAAGTCAACATAACGGGCGATAGCGACCTCAGGATCAGCATTTCTGGAAAGCGAGCTGTCTGATGTCGTAACACAACCAGTCAGTGCGAGGAGAAAACTTGTGATTAATATGAAGTTCGATCGCTTTAGCAGCATTTATCCACTTACTTGTTGTAGGTTTATGTATCGCTCGCTTCGGCGTGTACGGTCTTCTACCTTACCAACCAACTGGCCGCAAGCGGCGTCAATATCATCGCCTCGTGTGGTTCTCACCGTTGTAATAAGCCCACCTTCCGTCAACCAATCTTGAAAGCAGCGCACTTCATTATTACTTGGTTTCTTATACCCACTGTTAGGAAATGGGTTAAATGGAATGAGATTCACCTTACACGGCAAACCCTCCAAAATTTTAATCAGCTGCGTTGCGTGTTCTCTACGATCGTTCACGCCCGCAAGCAAAGTATATTCAATGGTCGCCTTTCTCTTATCGGGCAAACCACTCAAATATTTACGTACTGATGTCAATAAAACATCAATAGGATATTTCTTATTGACCGGCACTAATTCATTGCGCAGCTTATCATTGGGGGCGTGCAGCGAAATCGCGATACTTGCGTCCGTGACCCCAATCATTCTCTCTATAGCAGGAACAACACCCGCCGTACTGATCGTTAAACGCCGCTTTGAGATACTGTAAGCATAATCATCCATCATTAGATCGACAGCATCCATAACGTTCTCAAAATTAAGGAGCGGCTCTCCCATCCCCATAAATACGACGTTAGTTACAGGCCGGTCCTTGCTTCGATCAATCCCCTCGAACGAACCAATCGCGTTAAAAATCTGGCCCACGATCTCCTCAGCACTTAAATTGCGATTAAAGCCCTGTTTACCGGTAGAGCAAAAACTGCAATCCAATGCACAGCCTATCTGAGAGGAAACGCACAAGGTTCCACGATTGCCTTCAGGTATGAGCACTGTTTCTATGCTACTTCCCCCTGGCATCTTCATAACCCACTTACGCGTGCCATCGGACGATATATGATGATAAATTACCTCGGGAGCAGTAATTTCGCAAATTTCCTTAAGTTTAGTACGTAAACTCTTGGAAATATTAGTCATTTCATCAAAATCAGAGACGCCGTATTGATGAATCCATTGCATGATCTGTTTCGCTCGAAATGGCTTTTCTCCCATTTCAGCAAAAAACGCTTCCATTTTTTTACGAGGCATACCAAGTAAGTTGGTACGTTGCTTTGGGGCGTTATCTGTCATTTAAATCACCTGTATTACGATGTCTCTATAAGCACAAAAGCAGGACTCCTCAGCGAAGCCCTGCTTTTGCTTAAAACACTACGCGAGGTATTAGCCGCGAGCGCAAATCTCATCTGCTGAGAAAAAGTAAGCAACTTCGCGTGCTGCAGACTCGGCAGAGTCTGAACCATGCACTGCATTCGCATCAATAGACGACGCGAAATCCGCTCGGATAGTACCTGCATCGGCTTCTTTCGGGTTCGTAGCACCCATCAAGTCGCGATTTTTAAGGACAGCGCCTTCGCCTTCTAATACCTGAACACAAACAGGGCCAGAAGTCATAAAAGAAACTAGATCCGCAAAGAAGGGACGCTCTTTATGCTCTGCATAGAAACCCTCAGCCTGCTCCTTAGAAAGACGAATCATTTTTGCTGCAACAATTTGCAAACCGTTTGATTCAAAACGATCATAGATTTTGCCAACAACATTTTTAGCTACAGCGTCAGGCTTAACAATTGATAAGGTGCGTTCTACCGCCATGGTTTCTATCCCCATTAAAATGTAAATTCGGCACACGGAATGCGCCATTCATAAATTGCGGCCGAATTATATGTCTGATTCACTCAAAAATATATCTTTGTACCGCGAGATTCGTAAAACTTAACGTTTTGGCACTATTGCGCCAACTTAGACAGCGCATTTCTCAATTGTGACGCCGCATCAAGGACTTCATCATCAGTAGTAAACCTTCCAAATGAGAATCGCAATGAGCTAAGAGCTTCTTCGTCGCCCAACCCCATAGCCTTCAGCACATGCGAGGGTTTCATGCTAGCAGAGTTACAAGCGCTTCCGGATGACACCCCAAGGTTTGGCAACGCAGTCAGCAGCATTTGCCCATCCACACCTGGAAAAGATAAATTAACAATGCCTGGGACAGTTTTTTCAGGATTACCATTTATTCTATACGTTGCACCACCAAGCATTTGTAAAAAACGCGCCCGATATCCAGCAACGCGTTCTTGCTCCGCCTGCATATCCTCAGTACACAACTGCAAAGCTTCCGCAAAACCTACAATCTGATGCACCGGCAACGTACCAGAACGCATACCTCTTTCATGCCCGCCTCCATGGATCTGCTCACGAACGCCAAACTCAGTAGATCGCCTAACGAACAGTGCGCCTACACCTTTCGGACCATATATCTTATGCGCACATAAGGAAATCATGTCTGCAGGCAACTCA
>NZ_LWFT01000916.1:0-644 GCF_001635105.1 Oleiphilus sp. HI0079 | reverse complement strand
AACCGAGTTTGATGGAATCTTAATTGCGCAGCACTTTCATTGTCGCCCCAATGATGCACAACAATGCGGCTGACATTTGCGTAAGGCACATCAATGTTCCATAAGCGCTTATTTGGCATTCCTAACACATGCACAAGTATGGCTCGAATCACGCCTCCATGGCAGACTAGTAAACGATGCTGATCCCGGCTAGAGGCGAGCAAAAGCTCCCAAGCCTGGTGCACTCGCTCAACAAAGTCCGTCAGGCGCTCGCCATTCGGGGGCGTATGATTATCCGGATCCTGCCAATAACGTTTTAACGCTTCAGGCTCTCTCTCCATCAACTCAGCCGTCGTCAAACCTTCCCAATCGCCAAAACCAATTTCGCGAAACTGCTCATCAATCTTTAAAGGCACACCATGTCGACCTGCTAATTCCTCAGCAAAAAATCGACAGCGTTTTAGCGGCGAGGCAATAATACTCTGCCATGGATTATGATCCGCAACAGACGCGCGCATTTGTTGCCATCCAAGCTCGGACAAGGGGTCATCTTGTGCCCCTCTAAGGCGCTGCCCACCAACCGGCTCTCCATGACGAATTAGGTCAATAATCGTTTCGTTCATTTTTACCATCTGAATAATATTGGTTTCTCGGTTTTTAATAGC
>NZ_LWFT01000915.1:0-1015 GCF_001635105.1 Oleiphilus sp. HI0079 | reverse complement strand
GATCCGGTAGCGTGAGAGCTTGGTGGCTTGCGTTGATTTGCATGTTCCCAAAACACGCTAGTCTCATGGGGCGCAAAAGGGTTTGATAGGAAGTAAACGGTGTCGATAGGAAAGAGAAAGGCGGTTCTGATTGCCGCTGTCGCTTCAGTAGTAGGAACGGCCGCAACGATCATTCTGGTGCTCAAGTTTTCCTTTGCAAGCATTCTTGCCGGTTTTGGGCTTGCTGCAGTGGATGCACAAGTTCTAAGCAAATTGAAAACCTCTCAGCGAATTGTGAGCCAGGTAAAAAAGCGAAATAAATCAAAACGTGCGAAGGCACATACGCGATTTTTAAAGCGAACTGGAAAGAAGCTCGTTGTCGGATCAGCCGCGGCGTTAAGTTTTGGAACCGCCGCGGTGGTGGTGACGACCATTGGTCTTGAGGTAGAGGATTACTGCGATTACTTAGAAGATCTGGAAAACGAGCGTGCGCTGCTAAATTTGCAGCAATCAGAGTTCGATATGCAAGCGTGTGCTGAATCTGCAAAAGAAGATATGGATGCGCTCGCCGAGCATGCAACCTCCGAGGGTAAGAAAATGCTTTTGGACACCCTCGGGATTGAAGGGTAGCGGCTAGCTTCTCATCATAGGGACAATGCTTCTAGGTTGAGACACCCTTGGTGTCCCTGGGAATGCTCCCCAGCTCACCAATGCAAATTTCTTTCCTTGCTCAATGGGGAGCGACTCATGGGAAAACACGTGGTTGGAAGGAAAGATCACGAGATCACCGCGCTTGGGCTGGTATTCGAAATTCAATCCATTAAATTTTAGTCTACCGCCAACGTAGTCATCATTTAGATAAATNAGCATGCTAAAGTCACGGTCTATAAATCGGTAGAATTGTTTGGCTTGTTGGCAGAAAAGGTCTGAGTCAGCATGCATGCCGTACTTTCCACCAGGTCCATAGCGGAGCAGCTGGGCCTCTTCAAACCACTGAGCAGAAATGCCGCCCGAAAGCTGAACCACGTGCTCTGCG
>NZ_LWFT01000914.1:0-670 GCF_001635105.1 Oleiphilus sp. HI0079 | reverse complement strand
ACAAGATAAATCAACTTCAAAATCACAGCTTAAGCCCTCTCAAGAGTATGTACATGGCAACGCTAGGCAATGCCAAGTCGCTGCAACTGGATGACAAGATTGGCTCTTTTCAGGCAGGTCGTGAAGCCGACTTTGCGGTGCTTGATTATGATGCAACACCGTTGATGAGCCTGAAGCAATCCAAGTGCAAAACACTGGACGAAAAGCTGTTCGCAATGATTATTCTGGGCGATGACCGCGCAGTAAAAGCCACCTACGTCGCGGGCGAATGCGCCCACGAAAAACACTAATACACAGGCGAGGAGATTAACTGTGGAAGCGTATTTCCTGGAATGGTTGAACCTATTTTTCCGATGGTTCCATGTGATCGCGGGTGTCGCCTGGATTGGCGCCTCCTTTTATTTTGTATGGCTGGATAACAGCCTCGAAAACCCGCCGCAATGGAAAAAAGACAAAGGCATTGGTGGTGACCTTTGGGCGATCCACGGTGGCGGTTTTTACGAGGTTGCCAAATACAAACTTGGGCCAGAGGCAATGCCAGAGAACCTGCATTGGTTTAAGTGGGAAGCTTACACCACGTGGCTAACCGGCATGGTAATGCTTTGGATTATTTACTACGTTGGCGCTGAAAGCTTTCTGATCGACAACAGCAAGTTAGAGCTAACTCAAT
>NZ_LWFT01000913.1:0-1587 GCF_001635105.1 Oleiphilus sp. HI0079 | reverse complement strand
AGTTCGCATAGAAGATATCGACCCCCCTCGAGAGCGAGCCGGCTCGGCAAGCCGTATTTTAAAAACTCTAGAAACCCACGGACTGGCTTGGGACCAAGACGTACGCTACCAATCTTCATGCGCTCAGCGCTACGAAGAACAACTCGCTACGCTTCTCAGCGCAAAACTTTGCTATTACTGCCCATGCAGCCGCAAGCAACTTGCTGACCGCAAGGGTGAACATTTGCCATCTTGCGGAAAATTTCACGGGGAGCAACCCAAAGACGGCGCAGTGCGCTTCCAAACTAAGCAAAAGCCGCTACAGTGGAATGATGTTCTGCTTGGCCCAAAAACAGAGAAACTAGATTCAGACTTCATCCTCAAGCGACGTGATGGCTTATATTCTTATCAACTCGCCGTGGTGTCGGATGACATCGACCAAAAGATTACTCACGTCATTCGAGGAATGGACTTACTAAGCTCCACACCGATGCAGTTAGCATTATATGATTCATTGGATTCAGCGGCACCAGAATTTGGCCACTTCCCTTTAGTGACAAATACTCAAGGACAAAAGCTTTCTAAGCAGAACCTTGCTCCCGCAGTGGACGACACAGCACCAATCAAAAATCTAGCGTTGTTAGGATCATGGCTGGGCTTTGAATTTCCAAATGGCACAAATCGACCGGAAGATTACCTGACATACTATCTGGATCAATGGGATCGCTCTCGTTTTCAGCCAAATGAGGATTATGTCATATAGGTCGCTAGCCAGAGCTGCGTTTGGTTGGTTATCATGAAAGCTCGCTGATGAATTAGAAACGCTCATGCAACGCATATTAGTCATTGAAGATGAAAACAACGGATACTCCGAACTCGTTGAGATACTAAGCGGTCATAACTTTCAGGTGGAGAACGTGCACTCCATCAATCAAGCAGTAGACGATTTCCCAATCGCATCTTTTGATCTGATCATTACCGATCTTCGCGTGTCTGGACAAGCCGGGACAGACATCATTCCACTCGCACACGAAATCCCAGTCCTCGTTATGGCGAGCTTCGCAAGTTTACGCTCAGCTGTCGAAGCAATGAAACTGGGAGCGGTTGATTACATCGCGAAGCCATACGATGAGACAGACCTACTGTCATCGGTTGAAGACATTCTCAATAAGCACTCTCACCGCTCAACTACGCAAGAACGCAGGCAATCCAAGAATGCCAGCGACATGATTTATGGCCGCTGCCAACCAATGCGAAAGGTGTTCGGCCTCATTGACAAGGTGGCTCCAACTGACGCAAGCGTCTTGATTCAAGGTGAGACAGGTAGCGGTAAAGAGTTAGCGGCCAAGGCGATCCACGAACTTAGCCGACGAAGTAATCAGGAGATCGTATGTATCAACTGTGCCGCTATCCCAGAGTCCCTGATTGAATCTGAACTTTTTGGCCACGAGAAAGGCGCTTTTACCGGCGCGGTGTCTGCTCGAGCGGGGTTAATTGAGGCGGCAGATGGCGGCACCTTATTTTTGGATGAGATTGGAGAGCTTCCACTAGACGCGCAAGCTAGACTATTGCGCGTCTTGCAGGAAGGCGAGATTCGTCGTGTCGGCT
>NZ_LWFT01000912.1:0-837 GCF_001635105.1 Oleiphilus sp. HI0079 | reverse complement strand
GTGTGAATCGGTTTGTTTGGGTTGGCTGGCTTTCCAGGGCTTTCATAACGATTTTCATGATTCCAGAATAGTCATCGCTCCCTAATTCAGAAATAACTCCCTCTGCATGCTGTTCAAGTTGCTCGACTGACATCGCTTTGAGCGCTGCAACCAGCTCAGGTTCGGGAAGTCGAAGCACATCTTGAGTTGTTAGTTGAGGCATTATCTTTTCCTTGGTTGCTAAACGTACCGGCAGACTAAGCGAGCCGTTGAATGGAGTGAAATTTTCCGTTGTTATCAAACTGAATGATAAAGCTTCCCTTAACGCCGTCATGGCTAGTGAATGAGCTTAGAATATTGGCTGGGAATTGCACGCTTCGTCCATCGCGGCTTTTTGTGCGAACAATCTGTGCCTCTCCTCTGTACAGTCGAAGCCATTCTTCGCGGTGAATACTTAGGTCAATGATCAGTTCTTGCATGGTGTTTTATACGTGTCTAACAAACCAATAGCGTTCCCAAAATAAGAGTACTTTTTCTGGGTATTTGGTTCGGCCAAGGCTGCCATTATAACGAGCTAAAGCGCGAATAAGGTTGCCTTTTTCTCGATCGAGATAGTGCTTTAGGATGGTGCAGCCGTATCTGAGATTCGTCGCCATATCCATCAAATTATCTTCCGGACGGCCAATCTCATTTTTCCAGAATGGCATCACCTGCATCAATCCCTGTGCGCCGACAACAGAAATAGCAAAGCGATTAAAGGCGCTCTCGACATGAATGACCGAGAGAACAAGCTCGGGCTCGAGACCCGCGCGGCTTGCCTCTGCATGTACCATCTTTAGGAAAGCAACGCGTTCAGTC
>NZ_LWFT01000911.1:0-645 GCF_001635105.1 Oleiphilus sp. HI0079 | reverse complement strand
TCGCAGACCAAAAAATCGTCATGCTCAAAAAGCAGTCTAATTTTCTGAGGGTTCATATCGTGCCTTATCGTTAAGGGAGATTGGAACCAATTGCATGGATAATTTTGGTACTTTAATTGGCGCTGAGCGGAGTTGCTTGAAAAAGAACTGCGACGCATCCTGCGCCAAATTGAGCAGCCCGTATTTGAACGGGACGCCGACAAGCCCTGTTGCAAACTCCTTCGCTACGGTTATACGCTTCTCTTTTGCGTATAAGTTTGCGTAACTCGCTATCATTGCTGAGACTGAGCGAGATAAGTGCAAGTAATCGCTCTGAATTGTCATTCCAAGCTGATAAGTATTAGAGAGCAGCTGAATGGCCGCGCTTGTGCGAATTTGCAAACCTGCCCCTCCCTCTTGATAAAACTTCCAAAGCTCCCACGGCTCTATCGGCACAATGGATTTCTTACTAAGTGTTTCGCTGAGCGCTTCTACTATCCTTGAGCGCTGCTCCGAGTGCTTCTCTGGGTCAGTACTCATCGCAATAAGCGTGTCAGCCAGTTCTTCAATGTCGCCACACAGAGCGGCGCTGAGATACGAAAACACGTAGCCCCACTTACCCGACATTTGAATACTGTTGCCCCAATCGATGAGATAAAGCGCATT
>NZ_LWFT01000910.1:0-700 GCF_001635105.1 Oleiphilus sp. HI0079 | reverse complement strand
ATCATTCCGAAATGGCAGCGTGGCGGCAGGGTTTCTACTTTAAACTCAGGTCTTGCTTTCGCGAGTGGTGAGATCGTGATGAACGCCGACGGCGATACTTCTTTCGACAATACGATGATTGTCGAGGTGCTGCGTGAATTTGAGGATGAGAACGTGCCCGCAGCGGGAGGTTCCTTACGTGTTCGCAATTATACCGACGGTCTCGCAACGCAAATGCAGAATTTGGAGTATATGATCTCGATTCAGGGCAATAAAACAGGCTTGGCGAATTGGAATCTGATTAATAATATCTCTGGCGCGTTTGGCATTTTTCGGCGCGATTTTTTGAAGCAAATTGGTGCTTGGGATACTCATACAGCAGAAGATCTAGATCTGACGGTTAGAATCAAGCAGTATTTTAAACGGCACCCCAACTTTCGTTTGCCCTTCGTACCTTTAGCAATCGGGCATACCGATGTGCCAGCTAACTTTAAGCAACTGTTCAGTCAGCGCCTGCGTTGGGATGGTGATCTCGTCTTTTTATACATGCGCAAACACCGCTATGCCTTGAATCCGGGTTTAATTGGCTGGAAAACCTTTTTGTTTACGCTCATTTACGGTATTTGGCAGAGCATTATGCTGCCCATTCTCATTCTGGTATTTAATATCGCTATGTTCGCTCATGTTGATATTAATGAATATCTTGCTTTGCTGGTCGTTC
>NZ_LWFT01000909.1:0-1209 GCF_001635105.1 Oleiphilus sp. HI0079 | reverse complement strand
TCCTCTACAGTCTTTGAACATTTTCAGGAACACATATTATTAGCGTTACCTTTTATATGCCCGCTGTCGAATAGGCCTCGACAGCGGGCTTTTTATTTTGAGCAGAGCGGGCACACGCTTTAAAGACGTGTAATAACGACGATACGTTAAAAGCGATACTTCCTAGTTAACACGATAGGCGTAATGAACAGGCAAGCCTTTTCGCATCAAGACAAGAGATAGCTCGTTACCTTCTTCAAGTGTTGAGAACAGTGTGTTTTGCTGCTCATGCAACCATTCACCGTTCACGCGCATAATGACATCATTCTCTTGCAAACCAAGCGTTGTGTAGAACTCGTTGTCTGCAACACCCTCCAAACGCATAATGCGAACACCCTCGACCTCTAGCTCAGCCGGTTGAAAGAACGCTCTAAGTGCTGATTGATTTTCAAGTTGCTCGTCAACCCATTCTCGGCTTAATGGCCGCTCGCCTTCCGGCGCGACAACACCCCGATACTGATACTCAAGCCCTGCCGGAGGCAGCTCGTCAGTATCCAGCACATTACCTGAAGCAAGCGCTGCTTTTTCTATCTCGCTGATATAATCGGCCTCTTGAACGTCGACATAGTCTTCACGATCCTCTGACGAGCCAGAAAGACTCAAACGCTCAATAGTTCCCGCATTTTCAATTAAGACATACTTTGCAAACACTGCGCGCAGTAGCACGTCAGGCAAAATCTCTTGGCCAGTACGAAAATTCTGGGTGCGGTTAAAACCACAATTACTTTTCGAAATTTAGTTGTTAAAGGAATGCCCACAAAGCTTGAGCAATCTCCAGAAGGTTACACCTACAGCGTGGACTGCATTTCTGATGCACCCGCGTTTCACCCATTAATTGAGCTAGAGCTAGCGGCCTGTATTCGATTTGCCAAGCTCTGTACGCAGACGGCAGATGCCTATCCACTGAACATTAAACGCGTTTCATTAAGACACTGCCCTATTGCGCCTGTGCGTCACTATCAGCGGATATTTGGCTGTCCGCCTACGTTTAACGCAAGCACATACAGCATATTGCTACCAGCAGAAGAGCTAGAAAAGCCGACCCACAACCCGAATTTTGGGCTATATAGATTACTTGAAGAGAAGCTCAGCCGGGCGCTGATCAACCGAAGCGAGCAGATATCCTTTAGCGATAAAGTGCGCGCCTATATCGACGCGAATATACCGGAG
>NZ_LWFT01000908.1:0-813 GCF_001635105.1 Oleiphilus sp. HI0079 | reverse complement strand
ACTAAGGCCCACCACATAGAGCGCGGAATGGAACCAAACGCCTCCGGCTGAGCAACCCGCTCAAAAATATACACACCGGTTGCTGCGGTAAAGCTAATAATGATCATGATAATCATCGCCGCAAACAGCGTGGAGAAGTTTTCCCGATACACCGCTGCCAGAATTGAAAGCGATGCAGAATATCGCGTTAGCTTTAGAATCCGAACGGTTGTCATCACTTTTAGGAAACTAAAGTCCTGAGCAGCGCTATCCGGCACTAAAATAAGCATTAATCCAGGCAAAAACGACAACAAATCGATAACGCCCATTGGCGAAAAAACATAATTGAGCCGACGATTAAGCGCACTATTGCCATGCTCTTGCGGGGCTTCAGCCGCTACCCAAATGCGCATCAAATAATCGGCGACAAAGATCAAAGTAAAAATCGCGTGAACGTGAATGCCTGAGTAATGAGCACTATTCGCCTCGTTTTCAACCGAGACAAGAAGCACCTCAACCATATTGAAGAAAATCGCTGCAGCAATCACCAGATTTATAAGCCAAGCAATCAGCGACCTTTGAGAGGGTTCATTTAAATATTCGTACCATTGCTCACGAGAGAACATGGCTGGGCTTCCTTTACTTTACTTTTGTTGTGTTTTATTCGAATTTCACGCTACGAGCGACTTACAAGCGAGCAGGCCTTAATGCAGCCTACTACAAAGTGTATAGTAAAACGCTCTCCAAGCATGTTTACAGTTTCAAATTTCATTTTCAACGACCATAATATGCGAGCAAAGATCGCGCTTGGAGGCCCTATCATGAGTAAACAAT
>NZ_LWFT01000907.1:0-1118 GCF_001635105.1 Oleiphilus sp. HI0079 | reverse complement strand
GCTCAGGATCAACAGCGTTCATTTTTCCCTGATCAATCCAAGACTGGATAATTTTGCTTTTGTCTCGGACCCAAGCACGCAAGTTGCTGCGTAAGTGGTCTTGTAAATTCGGTGCGCCTTGAATGATTTCAAGTGCGAAAATCTTGGACGCATTCGGGTATTGAATGGCTAGATCAACTTTTGCGCGGATGTAGTTACCAAGTACTTCAGCTGGGTCATCGCCTTCGCTCATATCGTCGATCGACTCGTCCCAACGTCGGATAATCTCATCAAGCACCGCCAAGTAAAGCGCTTGCTTGCTTTTAAAGTAGTAGAGAACGTTGGCTTTAGGCAGTTCTGCAGCATCGGCAATGGATTGCATGCTGGTTCCTTTAAACCCGTTTTTAACAAAAGAGTCTTCAGCAGCAGCCAGAATATTTTTACGATTCTGCTCTCGGATTTTACCGGTCTTTTGTGCGCTATCTTTATCGCTCATGTTGTTCTACATCTTTGTTTGTTGTTCTGGGGATCGATAACGAGCTTTAAGGGCCACGCCCTGAAGCTCGCTACGAACATACTGTTAGCTACAATTATTCGATACCATTACTAGCTGCTATCGCTAGCAGTATGATTAACCACTAACAATCATACTTACAGGTGGTACTTGATCAAAGCGCTAACTGCTGATTCTGCGTCATCGCTCTTCACACCAAACTTGTTGTGCCAGTATGAGTACTCGATACCCGCTTCAAGCTTAGATTTGGTAATCCCCATGAACTTGCCGATATCAGCACGTAGTTGCGGGTTGAAGTGAAAGTCTGCTCCGTGATCTTCTTGTGCAGATGACCAATCGATGTAGCCATCAAACATCCAATCAACATCACCCGTAGCAAATGGAACACCGTATACAACCGTCAACTGAAGATCATCATCAATGTTTTCGTTATTCGCGTAGAAAAAGTTCGTTTGGAAGAACGCAAAACCCGGAAGATCCCAGTTCAAGCCTACACCGTAAAGGTAGTTATCTTGCGAGAAGCCTGTGCTGTCTGAGCTGAACTCGTAGGTCGTCGCAATCAATACGTCAGTTACAGGGCCCGCTTTCAGCTCAGAACCCGTCATATTGCTTAGGCTAAAACGAG